>JACMRQ010000083.1 GCA_014376355.1 Arcicella sp.
ATTCAAAGACTATTATAATTGCATATTTCAAAAGAAAATGAGAAATTCGTAGCATGAAAATATTGCTAATTGAAGATGAATTTATTTTAGCATCAGAACTTGCTGAAACCCTGGAATTGGAAGGATATGATGTTGTTTTAACTGCTGATAATGGACAAGAAGCCTTAGACTTTTATCAAGCAAATGAGGTGGACTTAGTCCTTTGCGATATCAATATTAATGGTGATTGGGACGGTATTGAAACTGTCATGCGATTACTTGAGATTAAACAAGTGCCCATCATTTATCTCACTGCCTTCACAGATAAAGATACACTCGAAAGAGCCAAACTAACTTTCCCAGCGGCATATATTCCCAAGCCTTATCACATTACTAACCTCAGAATGGCAATTGAATTAGCTATTAATAATTTTGCCGTAAAAATTCGAAATAATCTTAAAATTTTGAAAGACTTGACGATTGAAAACCATTCAAAAGAGATGTTTTTGCAGGTAAATAATGATATTTTTATTAAACAAAATTATCAATTCGTAAAGTTTTCGCTGAAAGAAATTCTATATCTGGAAGCGGATAATATCTATACAAATATTATTACCATCCAGAAAAAATACGTCATTCGGCAGTCCATTGGCAATGTTCACGATCGTTTACCGATGAAAAACTTAATCCGTGTGCATCGTTCTTTTGTGTTGAATATCAACAAAATAGATTCTTTTAACGAACATGAAGTAGTTGTTCAAGGTCATGTAATTCCTATCAGTCGGACTTATAAAGATGAATTCATGAAACATTTTATGTTTCGCTAAGCTGCAACTTTCGGGATAATTAATTCAAAATAAGTCCCTTTATTATTCTCAAATTTATATTCCCCTTTCATTTGTTTTGATAATCCTTTAATCAGTTTTTGTCCAAATGAATTTGATTTTTTACCAACCAACTCCTCATCTATTCCAATACCATTATCTTGAATTTTTAGCGTAATATTTCTATCATTTTTAAAATAAATAAACAGCGATGGGTTTTCAATTCCTTCGTAAGCATATTTAAAAGAATTAGTAATTAACTCATTGACAATCAAGCCCAAAGGAATTGCAAAATCTACATCTAAGGCTGGGTTTTCGACCTCGATAGTTAAGTCAAAAGCATCAGGAAAGAATCCGTATGCTTGCATAAGACTTTCAGCAAGTTCTGTTAAATAATCTTTGATATTTATTGTCGAAACATTATCCGTTTTATACAATCGTTGATGTATCAAGGACATTGCCTGAACTCGCATTTGTCCATCTCTGACTGCCTTAGCGGCATTTTTGTCATCTAAACGCTTTGATTGCATACTTAAAAGACTGGATACAATCGCCAAATTATTTTTTACTCGATGGTGTAATTCCTTCATCAAAATAGTCAACTGTTGGGATTGCTCCTCAACTTTTAATTTGTTTTGATTCAGTTTTCGATATAAACAAATGCCACCAATTAGAAAAAATAGTAAGACCGTAAAACCTGAAATAGCCCAAATTAATTGCGTTTGTTGTGCATGGTTTTGTTCATCTAACTTCTTGATTTGAGATTCCTTTTGGGTGGTTTCAAATTGGGTTTGGAGCGTTGCAAAGGTTTTTCGAGCGTTTTGATTGGTTAAAGTATCATATAAAACTCGCCATATTTTTTGGGTCTGATACGCTGCTGGAATGTTATTTTGAGCATCATGAATTTTTCTCAATAAATCAGTATAATCAACTCTGAGCTCCAGCGATTCATCTTGATTTTCAGCTAATTTTAGACTTTCCTTTATTTTTTGTTCAGCTTTTTCGTATTCTTTTTTTTCAAAATAAACTTCACTAATTTTTCCAATTGCCATTGCTTGGGCATATTCATCGTACGATTTTTTCTTTTTGAAGTAAACCAGTACATCTTCCAACATTTTAATTGATTTATCATATTGTTTTAGCTTCTTGTAAATGCCTGCCATATTCATATATGACCCTTGAAGTGTTCCTTCCATGCCCAATTTTTGACATATTTCGTTCCCTCTTTTATAGTTTTCCAAGGAATTTTGATAATTATTCAATTCATAGCCTTGAATAGAAGCAATACTTGTTAGTGCATAAGCCTGATATTCTTCATAATTATACTGTTTTGCCAATGAAAGCGTTTTCAAGTAATATCTAATCGAAGAATATGGGTCAAGTTTACTGCTGAAAAGTTGACCCATTTTGAGACTACTTTTGATTAATTTTTTATACATTTTCAATTCCTCAAATAAAATATAGGCTTGTTGAAGGTGTTGGAGAGATTCACCATATTTCTCGAGAATTTGTTCTTCGCATCCCATCAAATAATAGACATTTCCGATACGTTTTTTGTCTCCTAATTTCTGAGCAATTTTTAGTGCTTCTTGTTGACAATGAAGACTTACAATATTATTCTTAAATTCAATAGTTGCTCCCCAATTTGACAAACTATCAACTTTGATAGTATCATTGGGCATTTTCATAATATTGTCGAAAGTGATTTGTTCTTTTTGAGCAAAAACCTGAGAAAAGGGTGTTAATAAAAGGAGGATAGTTGGAAGAGATAATTTCATGTGGTTGTTATAAATTTGATGTTAAAAATACGAATAAATTAGTCATAAAATGAATAAAACAAAAAAAAGTCCCTCCAAAATACTTTGAAGAGACTTTTTCTATTTTAATAGATTTAATTTAATATCAATGTAACATTCTCTGATTTTGCCTTATTTTTCACTGTTCCTAAAATTGCTCTAACTGCTTCTGCAATGCCTTCGGGGTCAAAACCA
>JACMRQ010000084.1 GCA_014376355.1 Arcicella sp.
CGTTTTTTCGTTAAAAATGAAACTCATTTAAACTTATTAATCAACATGAATAAAATTTATTTCATTTCCATTCTGCTGTTAAGTTTGATAGTTTCTTGCAAAGATTCTTCTCAACCCGTTTCTCCTTCGTTTCAATTTGATTTAGTTGCTTATAATGCGCAATTACAGGCGGAAGTAATTGATCATCCTTCCATCAATGCTCCTCTAATTGAGCAAGATAGAGTAAAAAATATTGAGGTTTTTTTAAATAAGAGAATGACTTCGTCCATTTTGTATGATTACTATGCTGACGGAAAGGTAAAGAGTATTAGTTTCGGAAATAATCCTTCTCAATTTGTTTATCAAGATGGAATTTTGACCGCTGATTATGTTAATAAATCTTATGTACTGGATAATAATGGATTTGCACAAAGTATTAAAAATGATTCTCAAACTAAGTTTTTTTATAAAAATGGCTTCCTGCTGAGAACAAATATTGTAGATGATTTTAAATATACCTACTCTACGACTGGAAACTTAACCAAAGCATTCATTGGGAATGAATCTTTAAATTATGTATATACGAATTATCCAAATACAATCCGACAAGAAATTCTTAAATTACGAGAATACAGCAACTCAATTAGAGATTCATATTTAGGTCGTTACAGTACAAATTTGATTAAAGAAATTAAATATAACGATACAACTGTAATTACTTTTGAATATGAATTTGATGCTCAAAAACGAGTTACAAAAGCTACTATGAATAGAATTTCGCCAGCTTCTTTAAACAATTCTAATAAAATTATATTAGGGCCGCCCATTCTTATTGAATATAATTTTAGCTATTAATATTTCAGATTTTATAAATTTATAGATAAGAAGTAGTTGGTTTAATATCAACTACTTCTTTTGTTTTGTGAGAAGCGACAAATTATTGAGAATTTATTACTTTTGAAACAGTTTTAGAGCTATTTTTGAGTTATGTCTCGCCCAATCGTTCTAATATCATACAAATTGAATAATTAACGATTTTCGAATGAAATAAAAAAGAAACAAAACAAAAGAATTATATAAAAATGTATGCAAAAAATTAACAAAATCCTAATCGCCAATCGTGGTGAAATTGCATTACGTGTGATGCGTACTGCCCGTGAAATGGGTATTCAAACCGTTGCTATATTTTCAGAAGCTGATAGAAATTCACCCCATGTGCGTTTTGCTGATGAAGCTGTGTGTGTAGGACCTCCCCCTTCCAATCAGTCGTATCTTTTAGGTGATAAAATTATTCAAATTTGTAAAGATTTAAACGTGGATGCGATTCATCCTGGTTATGGTTTTTTATCTGAAAATGCTAATTTTTCAAGAAAAGTATCTGAGGCAGGATTGATTTTTATTGGACCATCGCCCGAAAGTATTGAGTTAATGGGCGATAAATTGTCATCAAAACATACTGTTGCTAAGTACAATATTCCAATGGTGCCAGGTACGCCAGATGCAGTTACGGATAGAGATGAAGCCAAGCAAAAATCAAAAGAAATTGGTTATCCTGTTCTGATAAAAGCCTCCGCAGGTGGTGGTGGAAAAGGAATGCGAGTAGTAGAAAATGAAGCAGATTTTGATGAGCAAATGGACAGAGCCGTTTCGGAAGCAATTACGTCTTTTGGGAATGGTGCAGTTTTCATTGAAAAATACATTACTGCTCCAAAACATATTGAAATTCAGGTACTTGGCGATAAACATGGCAATGTTGTTCATCTTTTTGAGAGAGAGTGTTCTATTCAAAGACGACATCAAAAATTGGTTGAAGAAGCTCCTTCGGCGGTGCTTACCCCTAAGATTCGTGAAGCAATGGGTCAATGTGCCGTGATGGTAGCAAAGGCTTGTAATTATTATGGTGCGGGAACGGTAGAGTTTATTGTAGATGAAAATTTAGATTTCTTTTTCTTGGAAATGAATACTCGCCTACAAGTGGAACACCCTGTTACTGAGCAGATTACGGGCATTGACTTGGTAAAAGAAATGATTTTAATCGCCGAAGGAAAACCACTTTCTTTCAAACAAGAAGACCTTAAAATTAATGGTCATGCTATGGAAATTCGGGTTTGTGCTGAAGACCCACGCAATAACTTTCTGCCCGATGTTGGAACGCTTCACACCTACGTGCGTCCGCAAGGCAATGGCGTTCGGGTGGATGATGGTTTCGAGCAAGGGATGGATATTCCGATTTATTATGACCCAATGATTGCCAAATTAATCACGTACGGGAAAGACCGAAACGAGGCAATTGACAAGATGATTCGGGCCATTGATGAATTTAAAATCTCTGGTATCGAAACGACTTTGCAATTCTGTAAATTCGTAATGAAGCATGAGGCTTTTCTTTCGGGAAATTTCGATACACGATTCATTGGACTCTATTTTACCCCAGAAAAATTAGATGAAATGGAAAATAAGGAGGAAGAAATGATTGCGGCAGTTTTATCAAGTTATTTATTAAACAATAAAAAAATGGTAAATTCGTCTGCTTCAACGGTTGGCGTTCCAATACAAGAAAGTTCTTGGAAAGCTAAGCGGATGAATTATAGATAATTGTCTCTCAAATTAAAACAAAAAACAATGGCTTTTAACGACCGACTAAATTCAGCAAAACAATCGACTATGGGTTTTTTTAGAAAACTATTTATTGGACTTCTTGTGATTGCCCTATTAGGTGTAGCCGTAACATTTTTATCAACGCAAATGGCTTATTCTGAAGGAGATAGAGCAGGTGTTGTTTCTAAATTGTCTAAGAAAGGATATATTTTCAAAACTCAAGAAGGAGAATTGAACGTTGGAGCTCAAGGACAAGTTGGTAATATGGTGAGCAACTTATGGCAATTTACGGTTGAATCAGGAGATGAGAAATTATCGAAAGACATTGAAGATGCCATGACTACTGGAAAGCGAGTAAAATTGCATTATGAACAACGATACATGAGATTTTCTTGGATGGGCGATACGGAATATTTCGTAACGAAAGTAGATGCCACAGAATAGTTTTTAAGTATTAAGGTATGAGGTCATAAGTATGAGGCAAGAAACCTTACAACTTAACCTCATACCTAAAACCTCATAAATTATATCTATAAAGAAAGCGTTGATAATACTTCATTCATATTTCTAACCGCTATTGCAGATTTTGCAAAAGCCGCTTGCTCTTCTTCATTCAATTTATAGTCGATGATTTTCTCCCAACCAGTTCTTCCTAATACAACTGGAACGCCCATACAAATATCCGATTGACCATATTCCCCTTCTAAATAAACTGAACAAGGAATTACTCTTTTCTCATCACGGATAATTGATTCAACTACCGCCATTGTTGCTGCACCAGGAGCATACCAAGCAGAAGTTCCTAATAAACCCGTTAATGTTGCACCACCCACCATTGTATCAGCCGCAACTTTCTTTAAAGTGTCGGCATCTGCATAATTAGTAACGGGCACTCCATTCCAAGTAGCTAAACGAGTTAAAGGAATCATCGTAGTATCTCCGTGTCCACCAATTACTGTTGCGTGTAAATCATTTGGAGAAACATTCATTGCTAATGATAAATAACATTTAAAACGAGCTGAATCCAAAGCACCACCCATACCAATGATACGGTTTTTAGGTAATCCAGAAGCTTTTAACGCTAAATAAGTCATTGTATCCATTGGATTAGAAACAATTACAAAAATAGCATCAGGAGAATATTTTAAAATATTTTCAACAACACTTTTCACGATACCAGCATTCACGCCGATAAGTTCTTCACGAGTCATGCCTGGCTTGCGTGGAAGACCAGAAGTAATTACAACAACGTCAGAATTTGCTGTTTTTGAATAATCATTTGTTACACCCGTAAAAGTAGTATCCCACCCTAAAATAGCAGCAGTTTGGAACATGTCTAAGGCTTTTCCCTCGGCAAAACCTTCTCTAATATCAAGGATTACTACTTCGTCAGCTAATTCTTTTCTTACTATATTATCGGCAGTAGTAGCTCCAACAGCCCCTGCACCTACAACAGTTATTTTTGACATAATTAAAATTGAATTTATTTTTAATGGAATATGTTTATTCTTCGACACAAAAGTAAGTCATTTGTAAATTCAGAAAACATTTTTTTAAGGATTTATAGAAAATACTTAAAGAAATGTTGGTAAATTGAAATATAAAAGAGGTTTGTTTAGTTAGACAAATAAAAATATTTTAAAAATCTGTAAGTCATTAATCAACGTAAATTAAACCACACGCCAAAAACCTCATCAAACAATGAATAAAGAAGACTTAATTACAAGAATTTTAAAATCATTTTTTTTTAAATCTGCAACCCGTAAAGCAGGAAAATATGCAGGAGGAGGATTAGCCATTTTAGAATTATTAAGAGAAGCACTGACAAAAGCAAAGAATGTAGCAGGAAATGAAAATAAAGGTATTGGTCAGATTTTATTAGAGAAAATCACCACATTAAGTAGAATGGTAAAATACTATTTTTCAGGCGAATACAGAATAATACCTTGGAGTTCGATTGTCAAAATTATTGCGGTTTTGATTTATTTCATTTCTCCAATTGATGTGATTCCTGATTTTTTGCCTATTATTGGCTTAACAGACGACTTAGCCTTGACTGTATGGTTGTTTTCTTCATTGAAAGAAGATTTTGAAAATTTTGAAGCATGGGAACAAGGAAATTTCAAATAAAAAATTAATAAATTATATAAATCATACGTATCTTTACGCAAATTAAATGCAAAAACACATGGAACTTAATTCAATTTATCTAATATTCAACATGGGAGCTCCAGAACTGATTTTAGTCGGATTAGCTATTTTGTTATTCTTCGGTGGTAAAAAATTACCTGAATTAATGAAAGGCTTAGGAAAGGGCATGAAGGAATTCAAAGAAGCCCAAAAGGATGTTACAGACCAAATTACAAAAGGGTTTGAGGACGAACCTGTAAAAAAATAACTTTTAGAAAACCTTATTGAAGCATAGTCAAGATGATAATATCGTCTTGACTATGCTTTTGTTTTATATGAAATATACCACATTGAAATCCATACAAACCGACCTGTACGATGGAAAAATTACTTGCCGTCAATTAGTAGAATTTTATCTAAGAAATATTAAAGAAAAGAATGATAAACTCAATGCATTTCTATCGGTTTATGAGGAAGAATCTCTTTTGAAAGCAGATGATATAGATTTAAAAATTCAGCATAAAAAAGCAGGAAAATTAGCGGGTATGGTCTTAGGAATCAAAGACTTACTGTGTTATAAAGATCACCTCTCGCAAGCGGGAAGTAAGATTTTGGATGGATTTGAATCTCAATTTAATGCTACCGCCGTTCAAAGAGTTTTGGATGAAGATGCCATCATTATTGGGCGACAAAATTGTGATGAATTTGGCATGGGTTCTACCAATGAAAATTCTGCTTTTGGACCTTGTTTGAATGAAATTGGCGAAAATCGTGTAGCTGGTGGTTCTTCAGGAGGTTCGGCAGTGGCAGTTCAAGCGGATATGTGTTTTGCTTCTTTGGGTACAGATACAGGAGGCTCTGTCCGTATGCCCGCTGGATTTTGTGGCTTAGTTGGCTTGAAACCTACTTATTCGAGAGTTTCACGTTGGGGATTAATTGCTTATGCTTCTTCATTTGATTGTATCGGTCCTATCACAAAAACGGTTGAAGATGCAGCCATTTTATTGGAAGTAATTGCTGGAAAAGATGAACAAGATAGTACCGTTTCAAATTTACCCGTTGAAGAATATTCAGCATTTAATATTGAGAAGAAAAAACTTAAAATTGGCTATCTGAAAGATGCCGTTGAAAGTGATGGATTGCAAGATGAAGTTAAGGCGGCAACACTGGCAAAATTAATAAACTTAAAAATTCAAGGGCATGAGGTTGAAGCGGTTGATTTTCCTTTGATAAAATCATTTTTACCAACCTACTATATCTTAACAACGGCGGAAGCAAGTTCAAATCTAAATCGTTTTGATGGTGTGAAATTTGGTCATCGAAGTTTGGAAGCAACGGA
>JACMRQ010000085.1 GCA_014376355.1 Arcicella sp.
TGCCGTATCGGAAGGACGTTCTTTCGAGGGCAATAAAATTGTTTTAGGAACGGGAACGCCCAAACTTACCGCTAAAGCATTATTGAAAAACTTTTCATCTGCCGACCACCAAAAAGGATTATTAATTACCGCAGTTCCTGCTAAAGCCGTATTTTTAAGCATTGCCCTATAAAAAGGAACATCTTGTGAAATACGATCAATGATAACGTCATATCCTGACGACTCACCTTGAAGAACTTTTTCAACAATCATGCGTTCAGCCATAATACCAGAAGGAGCAATTTTATTAACTCTTTCTACAAATGCTTCTGGAAATGAAGATTCCATTCCGTGAAGAATACCAATTTTTTTCATGTTTTTAGAATTACGCTATTTATATTAGTAGCTTGGATAATTAGGTCAGACTCTGGTAATATGGTAAGACCGTAAAATGTAGTCGGACTATTATCTGACCTTTATTTAGATTTAAATTTTATTCAAATATTCTGGAAACATTTCTCGCCAAATTTCCCAATCATGGGTTCCATGCCAACGAATATCTAACCAATGATTAATGTTTTTATGGGCTAAAATTTTAGAAAGTCTTTCGTTTTCAGGTTTACAAAAATCTGCATTACAAGTCCCCAAAACAATATCCATTTCCCAAAGATTTGGGTCATTTGAATTTGCTAAATAATCGGGAGGATTGTTATAAAATACGTTGTCATCATAATAATCACCTAAAAAAGAACGAATATCAAAAGCCGCTCCCATGGTGAATAAGTGAGAAACTTTATCGGGATGTCGAAACGCAAAATTTGCAGCATGAAAACCTCCAAAACTACACCCTGCAACTGCCACCTTCGAAACATTACATTCACTCAAAATAGCCGGAATTAATTCTTCATTGAGATATTGATCATAATAGATATGATTTTGAATTCGCTCAGCGGGATGAAGATGTTTGCCATACCAAGAATGTGCATCAATACTGTCAGGACAATAGATTTTTACTTTCCCCGATTCAATATGTCCACGAGCGGATTCAATTAATTTAAAATCCTTAGCTTCGTGATAACGCCCCATTGTGGTTGGGAAAACAATTACTGGATAACCCCAATTGCCAAAAATCAGCATTTCATTATCGGCACCTAAATGGTGCGAATAGTACTTTAGATAACGCTCTTGCATAATTATAATGGCTGATTTTTAATTATTTGATGTTAATTTTATCCTAAAATAGAGATTGTTTTTTAGTTTCAAAAAAAAATGCCTTAAATTTTTATGCAAAAAATTATTGCCTTTTGTCTGTTTTATGGAATAATCCTAAATTCATTGGCTCAATCAATCCCCACTACTGTGATAATAAATACCACTCAATTAACTCAAATAGAAGAAAAAATCATTTCCGTGCATCTTGGTCGTGAAGTAAGTATGACTTTGATATATCCAAAAAATATTTCTAAAAAAATACCCATATTAATTTTTAATGATGGACAAGATTTTGATGCTTTGGAGATGAAATCAAGTATTTCTACTTTATTAGCCGAAAACAAAGTCGCCCCTTTTTTCTGTGTTGGTATCCACGCTAATGAACACCGTTTGCAGGAATATGGAACGGCATCACAAGCGGATTATAAACAAAGAGGGTCAAAAGCTAAACTCCATAGAGATTTTATTGTTTATGAACTTTTACCATTTTTATCGAAAACATACCATGTAGAGTCGAACGGGAATACCATCGCTGGATTGTCATTAGGAGGTCTGTCGGCAATGGATATTGGGTGGAATAATCCAGAAATATTCGCAAAAATCGGGGTTTTTTCTGGTTCTTTCTGGTGGCGACAAAAATCAGAAGAAGAAGGATACACAGATGAAAATGACAGAATTATGCACAATATTATTCGGGCTGGAACGTATAAAAAAGGAATGAAATTTTGGTTTGAGGCTGGCACAAATGATGAAAAATCTGATAGAAATAATAACGGCATCATTGATGCAATTGAAGATACCTCAGATTTAATTTCAGAACTTGAAAAGAAGGGCTACAAAAATAATGAAGATTTGATTTATGAAGAGGTAGAAAATGGCGAACATAATGCGAATACTTGGAAAAAGGTTTTACCAAAATTTTTGGTTTGGGCTTTTGGAAAATAGTTTCACCTCAATTAGAAAAAATGGAATCGGTGCATCTTACTTTAAGACCTTTTAACAAGCAAAGTTTAGCTAAAGCGACCTTTTACTTTATTATTGCATCTTCTTTAAGGATTTCTAAACACAATTAAACATTTAACCTCATGTTTAAAAAAACGTATGTTTTATTACTACTTATTTTACTACATTTCTGTTTCTCAGGGTTTGCAGGTGGCATTAAAGGTACTATTAAAAACAAAAAAGGTGAGCAACTTTCTTATGCTTCAATTATCGTTAAAGGTTCGTCCAGAGGAACAATGGCGAATGATGAAGGAAGATATGAATTAGCATTAGAAAAAGGCTCATACACAATAATTTTTCAGTATTTGAGTCATAAAACACTTGAAAAAACGCTTGAAATTGGTTCAGATTATGTCATTTTTGATGCAATTTTAGAGGAACAATCCGTTGCATTAAACGAAGTCAGATTCTCTGCAAAAGCTGAAGACCCTGCTTATACCATCATGCGAAAAGCTATTTCTATGGCAAGGTTTAAAGTATTGGAATTGGATGCATACACCGCCCGAACGTACGTGAAAGGAACGGCAAAAGTCAATGAGGTTTCGGGATTAATTAAAATGTTAGCGGGAAAAAAAATTGAAAAAGAAACAGGTTTAAAAATTGGACAAACCTACGTAATTGAATCCATTAATGATATAAATTTCAAACAGCCTTCTAATGTTAAAGAGAAGGTTATATCGGCTCGAAATAATTTACCAAAACAATTACAAGAACAAGGAGCCAATTTTATTCCTGTTGCCCGAACAAGTTTTTATAATCCAAAATCGTTTGGTGACATGATTTCTCCTTTATCGCCCACTGCTTTGGCTTATTACAAATTCAAATATGAAGGAGATTTTAATGAAAATGGGCTAACGGTTAATAAAATTCGAGTTATTCCAAAATCAGAGGGCGAAAATGTATTTAGTGGAGTAATTAATATAATTGAAGATTCATGGTATATCCACAGTGTAGATTTAAAGTTCAAGGATGATAATTCTTCGAATACCATAAAAATTATTTACTCACCGTTTAAAGAAGTTTGGCTTCCAGTGAGTTATGCTTTTCGGTCAGATTTTGATGCTTTTGGATTTAATGGTTTCTTTAATTATGTAACAAATGTTAGAAATTATACAGTTTCAATCAATGAAAAATACCATCAAAAGCCAGTTGTAATTGATGAGAAAATTGATAAAGCGGAGGCAATTGCCTTGAAAAGTGAGAAAGTAGATACAAAAACTTCCCTAAAACAAAAGGAAATTACCAGAAAACAATTAGAAAAATTTTTAAAAGCATCCGAAAAAGAGGATAAAAAAGAGCGAAAATCTAAAGGCGAAGATGTGGCTTTGGTTCGTTCATATAGCATTGAAGTGGATACTTTATTCAAAAAAAGAACGACAGATTTTTGGAATATCGAACGACAAGTTCCCTTAACCGATTATGAAATTAAGGGCTATGCACAAGCTGATAGTATCACAAAGGCTAATGAAGGACAATATAAAAAGGATTCTATTAAAAATTTACCTGTTTTCAAAGTATCTCATTTAGTATTAGGAAAGACCTATAATTATGGAAAAAGAGATGACATATTCGGCTTTTATCCTCAATCATTAACCTATGCTTCACCGATTGCACAAATCCCTTTGTTAGACTTTGTAAATTCTCTTGATGGATATTATTTGCAGGCGGGAATAAAATATGAAACTCGAAATAAATTAATCAATAGAACTTCTCTTTTTGCAGATTTAAAATATGCGATTGGCAGACAAATTTTAAATTTTGATATAGGATATTTTAATTTTCAGATAAAAAAGAATCGTTCTTTCGAAATCAAAGCGGGTAGAAACATTCAGCAATTTAATGCTAATAATCCTATTTCACCTTTCACGAATACCGTTTATACAATGCTTGGGGAAGAAAATTATATGAAGATTTTTCAAAAAGATTTTGCTTCATTGGAATATCGAAAGAGATTTTCACCGCTTTTTGTAGGGATATTGGGTGTGGAATACGCTCAGAAAAAAGAACTTCAAAATCTTCCAAATTTCAAACCTTGGATTGATATAAAAGACAAAGAGTTTTCATCTAATCAACCAACTGTTATTGAATTAAACGATAAAAA
>JACMRQ010000086.1 GCA_014376355.1 Arcicella sp.
AAAAGACTTTGGATTTTTAGATTATCTCTATTTTTACAATGGCGGAGGTGTGGCTTCGGGCGATATAAATAATGATGGATTGACGGATTTATATTTTGTCTCGAATCAGGGAGAAAATAAATTGTATCTTAACAAAGGCAATCTACGCTTTGAAGACATTACTAAAAAATCAGGCATTGAAGGCCACGCTGATTGGCAAACGGGCGTAACAATGGCAGATGTAAATGGAGATGGATTTTTGGATATTTACGTTTGTGCCGTCAGTAATTATAAAGGCTTAAAAGGAGCTAATGAACTGTATATCAACAATGGAAATACCAATGGTTCATCACCACAATTTACGGAAAAAGCCAAAGAATACGGTTTAGATTTTTCGGGATTTTCGACCCAAGCGACTTTCTTTGATTATGATAAAGATGGAGATTTGGATTGCTATTTACTCAATCATGCCGTTCATACTTCAAGGTCTTATGGAAAAGCAGATACACGAGGCGTAAAAGATAAGGAAGCAGGGGATTATTTATACGAAAACGTTAACGGGAAATTCAAAGACGTAAGTGCAAAAGCTGGAATTTATCAGGCTTCGATGGGTTATGGTTTAGGAATTTCAGTGGCAGATATCAATAATGACGGTTGGGAGGATATATACGTTAGTAATGATTTTCATGAAGACGATTATTATTATGTAAATCAAGGAAACGGGACCGGTTCGTCGCTACGATTTAAGGAAGAGGCAAAAACTCGAATGGGGCATCAAAGTCGTTTTTCGATGGGGTCGGATATTGCGGATATAAACAATGATGGTTTCTTAGATTTAATGACTTTGGATATGTATCCCGAAGATGAATTTGTGGAAAAATCCTCGGCTGGTGAAGATCCGTTAGACATATATTTATATAAACTTGAGTTCGGATATTTCAATCAATACAGTCGAAATTGTCTTCAATTGAACTTGGGCGGTGAGCGTTTTATTGATATTGCTCCGTTGGCAGGTGTGTCGGCAACTGATTGGTCATGGAGTACCTTAATGAATGATTTTGATGGAGACGGAATTAAGGATATTTTTGTGGCTAACGGAATTGTAAAACGCCCCAACGATTTGAATTATATGAAATTCGTGATGGGCGATTCTCCCCAAAATAGTCTATTTTCAAAAAAAGAATTTGATAAAAAAGCGTTAGATTTAATGCCCGATGGCAAAGTACATAATTATTTCTTCAGAGGTTCAGAAAGTTTGCAATTTGAAGATAAATCTTTGTCTTGGGGGTTTGAGGAGGCAAATGTTGCCAATGGAGCAACGTATGCAGATTTGGATAATGACGGAGATTTAGAAATTATTACCAATAATATCAATGCTGAGGCAACAATTTATAATAATCAGAGCATTGAAAAATTGAAAAACAGTTTCTATAAAGTTAAATTAAATGGCGAAAATAAAAATACCTTTGGAGTAGGAGCGAAGGTGATTTTAAAAGTTAATGGCATCGAACAAACCCAGCAATTAATGCAAACCCGTGGGTTTATGTCTGCCGTTGAACCAATTTTAACTTTTGGTTTAGGAAAGGATATTCAAACTATTGATACCGTTAAAGTGATTTGGGAAAGTGGAAAAGTTCAGACTTTAACAAAAGTAAAAGCTAATTCAACGTTAATACTCAATGAAAAAGAGGCTAAAATTGTATCGCCAATTCTGATAAAAATCTCTCAGTTAACATTCACGGAGATTTCTGATAAATTAAACATTGATTTTATTCACAAAGAAAATCAATATTTCGACTTTACTCGTGAGTCGTTAATGCCTTTCAGAGTTTCTACAGAAGGACCAAAATTAGCCATTGGTGATGTCAATAACGATGGAAAAGAGGATTTGTACGTTTGCGGAGCAAAAAATCAAGCGGGTGAATTATACTTGCAAAACGAAAAAGGGTTTACGATTTCTAAGCAAAATGCTTTTAAAATAGATAGTATTTTCGAAGATGTAGATGCTATTTTTCTGGACGTGGACAATGATAAAGACTTGGATTTATACGTAGTTTCGGGAGGGAATGAATTCTTTGGAAACAGTATTGAACAGTTTGATAGAATTTATCGAAATGATGGGAAAGGGAACTTTACGAGAGATAAAAATGCTTTACCGCCAATGTTTAGTAACAAATCATGCGTAAAGCCTTTTGATTTTGATAATGACGGAGATTTAGACCTTTTTGTGGGTGGGAGAGTAGTTCCTTTTAATTATGGAAAAAACCCTAATTCCTATTTATTGGTTAATAATGGCAAAGGAAACGGTTCGTCGTCACAATTTACAGATAAAACCAAAGAATTAGCTCCTGAATTACAAACCGCCGGCATGGTTACTAATGCCATTTGGGCGGATATTGACAAAGATGGAGACTCAGATTTAACCGTAATTGGGGATTGGTTGCCAATTCAAACTTACCGAAATGAAAAAGGTAAATTCACTTTGGTAGATAACGATTTATCTGAAAATTTAGGTTTCTGGCAAGGTATAGTAGCTAACGATTTTGATAAAGATGGAGATATAGATTTTGTGGTTGGAAACTTAGGAACCAACACGAAATTTAGAAAAAATCCAACAGGAAATCGTTTGAGAATGTACGTTAAAGATATAGATGGGAATGAAAGTGTCGAACAAGTTTTGACCTATAATCGAAGCGATAAATGGTTTCCCGTAGCAACGAAAGATGAAATGGGAAAGCAAATTCCGAGTATTATTAACAAACGATTTACGGATTATTCCCTTTATGCAGGAAAAACAATCGAAGAAATATTCACTTCACCGCAATTAGATGGAGCGGAAATTAAAGAAGTAAATACCTTCGAATCGGTTTATTTAGAGAATTTGGGAAACAATAAATTTAAGAGTAAGCCATTGCCAATGTTAGCTCAAACTTCCAAAATAATGACGATATTCTTAGACGATTATGATGGAGATGGAAACCAAGATGTATTCATCGGTGGAAATTTTTACGGAGCAAATATGTATCAAGCTCGTTACGATGGAAGTTATGGGTTAATTTTGAAAAGTGATGGGAAAGGCAATTTTAAACCCATCATTCCCACGCAAAGTGGGTTATTGTTGGAAGGTGAAATTCGGGATATCGAGAAAATTAACGTCAATAAACTACCATATTATTTAATTGCTCGAAATAATAAAAGTTTGCAGATATTCAAGAAAAATAAATAATTACATAAAGGTAGGGACGAATAGTATTCGTCCACGTTGTAAGAAATGGACTAATGGTATTCGTCTATACTAATAATCCCCAACCACAAAAATATGAAAAACAAAAAATTACTACTTTGGTCTCTAACGGTTGCATTGAGTGGCTTTTTATTCGGTTTAGATACCGCAGTTATCTCGGGAGCTGAACAAAAAATACAGGAACTTTGGTCATTAAGTAATGCTCTGCATGGTTTAGCAATTGCGATTGCCCTTTACGGAACTGTTTTCGGAGCCATGTTTGGAGGTTGGTATGCTGATAAATTAGGTCGGAAAAAAGCTTTATTTTGGGTGGGAGCCTTATTTTTTGTTTCTGCTGTTGGGTCTGCAATTTCCCAAGATGTTTATACGTTTATGGTATTCCGTTTTATTGGCGGCCTTTGCATTGGCGCTTCTTCGGTGGTTTCACCTTTGTATATTTCCGAAATTGCTCCCGCTAAAAGTCGTGGTTTTTTGGTTGCATTATTTCAATTCAATATTGTTTTCGGTATTATGATTGCTTATGTTTCTAATTATTTGTTTCAAACATTGGGCGGTGAAAGTGATTGGCGTTGGATGTTAGGAATTGTTGGAATTCCATCATTGATTTTCACAGGATTAACCTTATTAATTTCAGAAAGCCCACGGTGGTTGATACTTCAAAAAAATGATATTGAATCGGCAAAATTGGTTTTAAACGAAATAGACCCATTGACTGCTGATAAAACATTGGCTTCAATTCTGCATTCAAAAAGTAATAATGCAAAAAATGGAACGGTAAAATTCTTTTCTAAAAAATACGCTTTTCCCATTTTATTAGCGTTTTTAATTGCCTTTTTTAATCAAGTATCGGGTATAAATGCGATTATTTACTATGCTCCTCGAGTTTTTGAAATGTCAGGGTTGGGTAAATCAACAGCCTTACTTTCATCGGTAGGAATTGGTCTTGTTAATCTGATATTCACCATGTTAGGTGTTTCCTTGATTGATAAGTTTGGAAGAAAAACGTTAATGTTTATTGGTTCATTTGGGTATATTATTTCCTTAACTTTAATCGCTAAAGCTTTTTACACCGAACAATTTGATGGTATGACCTTTTTCGTATTTGCCTTTATTGCGGCTCATGCCATCGGACAAGGTGCTGTGATTTGGGTATTTATTTCAGAGATTTTTCCAAATGAAATTCGTGCTTCGGGGCAAGCCTTTGGAAGTTTAACACACTGGGTATTTGCGGCAATTATTACCAATATTTTTCCTTATTTTTCGGGTAAATTTGGCGGAACACCCATATTTATATTCTTCACGGTAATGATGATATGCCAGTTGTTATATGTCTGGTTAATGATGCCAGAAACGAAAGGAATTGCCTTGGAAGATATGGAAATGCAGATTGGACATTAATAGTTTTATTACTGAAAAGACCCTTAGAAAAGGATTAACTAATTGTTAGTCCTTTTCTAAGGGTCTTTTTAAAGAGAAATTTTTCTAATTACTCGAACATTAAATATAAGGTAACTGTATGAGCGTTAAGGCGTTGTATATCCCTTCCGTAAGGGTTATTATTCGTTGGAGAAATAAACATGTTCGTTAGCCCGTGTGAAAAGCGAAGTTCGGGCGTGAATTTGAAATATTTAAAAAATTGTTCAAAACCTACACCATATTCAAAGGATAAATCTGCCGTTCGTGTGTCCAACCTTTTTGTTGAAGCTGCATTTTTCCTGACATTTGCCTCAATTCCAATTTTAAAACCAGCATCTAAAAACATTCTTGAATTCTGTCTTCTTTGCGATTTGTACTTTAACAAAAGCGGAATTTCTAACCAAGTTGATTCACGTAATTCAGGAGGAAAATCAGGGGAATTATTAAAACGATAATCTACTTCACGCCCGTACAAAGCAATATTCATCCCTGTCTTAAAATCGAAACGATCCGTTAATTTAAAGTTAACTAAACCTCCTACTTGAAAAGCAAAATTACTGGGCGAAACAATGGTTACGGCAGAATCAGTAGCACTTCCTGAACCAAAATTTTTACTATGATATAAATTAAATCTTGATGCACCAAAGCCAAACAGAAAGCCAAAATGAACTGGTTTGTCATCATAAAATTCATCATAAATTCGTTTGTACTCGTATTTTTGAGCAAGAGAATTATGAGAAAATCCAGTTGTGAAAATGAAAGTTAAAACAGCAAAAAGAATTATTTTCTGCCTATATAAATGGTACTGATGCCAAATGTGAGTGGTAAACATTGAGTGTTGTTAAAGCCTGCCCGTTGAAATACCTGCATAAATTCGCTTCCTTCGGGAAATGCTTGTACCGAATCATACAAGTATGTATAAGCGGAAGTATCCTTAGAGACAATTTTACCAACGGTAGGCAGAATGTTTTTAAAATAAAAATTATACAATTGCTTCATGGGAAACTTTTGCGGTTTTGAAAACTCTAATACGATACAAGTTCCACCCATTTTCATCACACGACACATATCGGTTAATCCTTTTTCAAGATTTTCAAAGTTACGCACTCCAAAACTAACGATAACCGCATCAAAAGTATTGTCTTCAAATTGCAATTTTTCCGAATCTCCCGTTTGTAATGTAATTACAGATTCCACGCCAAGTTTTTTGATTTTCTCACGACCAAAACTTAACATTCCTTCCGAAATATCCACGCCCACAATTTTATCAGGTTTTAAAGCCAACGCCTCAATTGCAAAATCACCTGTACCCGTAGCAATGTCTAAAATGGTTTTAGGTTGAGCTTTCTTTAATAATCTAATGGCTTTTTTACGCCATAAAATATCAATGCCTCCACTCAATAAATGATTCAAAAAATCATATTTGGGCGAAACATTATCGAACATTTGGGCAACTTGCTCTTTCTTAGAAGCATCTTGCTCTTTATATGGAAGGACGGTCATTGGACAGCAGGCAGGAGATTGGAGGCAGTATTGATTTGCCATTTTCTCTTATACCTATATAGTTTTTAAAATAGTATGACAAAATTACAATACACTTATTAAATAAACCTTCATTTAAAAAGATTGTTTCTTTAAATACCTGTTTTGTAATATTAATCGTAAATTGAAAAAACAATCATCGTCATCACTAAAGAATCCATCAATGTATAACCTCGGGATTTATATCATGTCATTTTTTTTCATCGCAGGCGGTATTTACCACTTCGTGAAACCCAAATTTTATCTTTATATGATGCCTCCTTACATTCCTAATCACAAATTAATGGTTTCATTGAGTGGTATTGCAGAAATTATTTGTGGCATTGGCTTACTTTTTTCGGCTACCCGTTCACTTTCGGCGTGGGGGATTATTGCGATGTTGATTATCTTTTTCACCGTACATATTTACATGGTCACTTCCGATAAATTTTATAAAATATCAAAAGCATTTTTGTGGGGACGTATTGTCTTTCAATTTGTGTTTATTTATTGGGCGTATTTGTATGCGTAGAAGAATCTACTGTTTAATAATTGTTTAAAAATCCATGAAAATTTTCATGGATTTTTTATTTTTAACTGTCTAATTATCAATTAATTATTTTCGCTATATATTCTTGATATTTTTATGTTTGCAGAAAATTCTGATTGAAACAGTAAAAAAAGTTTCTATATTCGTATATTATTTAAGACTACAAAAATAAGCCACTTTAATCAGTTAATAGATTCTATGGAATTAAATCCTTCTAATGCTGACGGGCATGAAGTTGAATTTACTCGTCAAGAAATTAAAATCCTCAAACTCGCTTCCGATGGGCATCTAAATAAAGAAATTGCCGACCATCTCAAAATTGCGGAAACCACCGTAAAACGCCACCGACAAAACTGTATGCGGAAATTAGGCATCAAAGGAAAACAAGCCATGAATAGATTTTTAATGAAGTTTAAAGGTTGAAATACTACCTAATTACTACAAAAATGGTACTAAAATGGTACTTTGGTAGTATTTACTTTGAGAGAAATGTCTTGCAATTTTGTATTGTTATTGCAATGACAAAGGCGGAATCTGAAAAGCCTTTAATAGAGTAGGAAATTTCATACAATGGTACAATTGCTAATTTACTACTGGTGCTAACTTTTATTTATCTATTTTGAAATTGATTAAGAAAAGTTAAAATTTCAAACTTAAAACCAGTGAAAGATGGGTACTATTAATCAATTAAAAAGATGGAAAAAAAAATGTTCATTTGGGTTTGCATTGTGGCAATTTCATTTGCAAGTTGTACATCTCAAGTAGAAGACTCACCTCAAGAACAAGTCTTATTGGTGCAGAAAATAGTAAAAGATGCCTCCTTTTTGAAGTTAAGAGATATTCAGCAAAAAAAGGATGATTTGGTAGCTGATGGCAAAGTTGATTTTACAAAATTCAATGCAGAATTTGTTTCAAGAGAAATGAAAAACTGTAAAAGTATGGACGAAGCTGTAGAAATATACAAAAAAGGAGGTATGCCGAATGCAAGAGAGTATTTGGAACTTAATACTAAGTATATTCAATCTTTGGTAGAAATGAAAAAGAATTTTCCTGAAATGAAAAACTTATCGGAAGTTAATAGAAGAGAGTTAATCGAAGGAAGTTTTACCAGTAACTCACAGATTCAGGAAAAAATAATGAGACGAAATAATATTTCAGACAAGCAAATTCAAGATTATAAAAATCACAAAAAACTACAATGATCATGAAAAAAAGTATTATGCCTTTGTTAGTCTTCCTTTTTGGTGGAAAAAGTCGCCAGCCGTTGTACGGTATTTTCCACCCCCAACACTTGCATAAGCAACTCGCTAATCGCACAAATAGATATATATGTTCTTGATATTAAGCAAATTGTACTAATAAAAAGATGTATTATTTTGTAGCTGGTGCTTGCTTACGCACTTGTTGTGGGTGTAAAACACCGCACAACGGCACGTATTTTTTTTTGTTTAAATGGAAGACCAACAAAGTCACAAAATTTCTGATAATTCAAGTTTCTCTTTTGATTATAATTATTGGATTGGAAATCAAGCTTATGCGGTAATTGATTTAACTTTTAAGAATAATTTGAACAACACAACCTCAACAGGTTCAATAACACATGCTGGCACAAGTAATAATTTATCTATTGGACTAAAATATACATTTGGTGATTAAATATGAAAAAAAAACTGTTTATCTACTCCTTTTTATTATTGACTGCTGTTTTAAAAATTAATGGGCAAGATTTTGAAGAAATGCCTACTGAGAAAAAATATTGGGTAGAAGTTTGTTCTGGCGTTAATCAAGCTGAGACTTTTACTTCGGGGGATGAAATTAAAAATAATGACCAAAATGCAGCAACAACCGTATTCAAAATTGGAATAGGGAAAAGAATATCCTCAAAAGCTTCTTTATATTTAGGCTATTATTCTCTCTATTATGAATATAATTACAAATCTACTTTTGGTGGTTTTTTTGATTTTGTAGTAAGTTCTGGTAATACATCTACTCGAATCCCTTTGAGCATCAGATATGATATTTTTGCGATAAAGTATAAGAAAATTAAATTCTCCATTTTTGGTGAAGGGGGCGTGATATTAGAATCTGTAAAAGGTAGGAATCATGAAGTTTCATTGCAACCCAATCTAAATGCCAGAGAAATTTTTACCAATGGAACATATGGTTTATTGAGTGTAGGTGGAGGTACTATTTTTCGAGTAGGACAATCTTTTGGTATTACGATATCTGGACAAAAAACGTTTGGCTTTAAATCATTCATGCAAAAAGATTTTATTACTACAAATGATATTTGGAAAGGGACTGCATCCATAAATGGAAGTGGGAACAATTTTACAATTGGGGTTCAGTACTATTTTTAATGCAGCAAATATTTCTAATCTAATATTCCCACAAAAAACGTTGCCCCAAAAAGACAACGTTTTTTTACGCTCAAAAAATAAATTTGTTATGCTTGCATACTATTATTTTTGTCATTATTTTTACATAAAATTGTATGCAAGCATAATAAATAGATTAATAAAATGGCACAACAATATTCACGTCGCAATCTCGACTTTATGTTAAAAGAAGTTCTCAACGTAGGAGAATTGACTAAATATCCTTATTTCCAAGACTATACGCCCGATATGTTCGACATGGTTTTGGATGCCAATGAGGAAATTGCTGATAAAATATTACGTCCAGCTTACGTTTCGTCTGACAGAAATCAGCCTGAATTAGTGAACGGAAAAGTGAAAGTTCATCCTGCCGTGGGGGATTATGTGAAGGCGATGGGCGATGCTGGAATGATTGGTTCAATGTTTAAATATGAACACGGCGGACAACAATTGCCAACGCTCGTAGGTGCTGCCGCTGAGATGATTCGTGGTTCGGCAAATAATGCTTTTGTGATGTTCACGGGATTAACTGCGGGTTCGGCTCACTTGATTTTATCGTTTGGAGCGGAAGAATTGAAAGAGAAATTTGCTGCTAAAATGGTCGATGGAAAGTGGACGGGTTCCATGTGTTTGACAGAACCACAAGCGGGAAGTTCATTGTCGGATGTAGTGACCACTGCCACGCCCCAAGCCGATGGAACGTATAAAATAAAAGGTCAAAAAGTGTTCATATCGGCAGGAGACCATGATATTGCGGATAATATTGTTCATTTAGTTTTGGCTCGAATTGAGGGTGCTCCACTCGGGACAAAAGGAATTTCATTAATGGTTGTTCCTAAATTTAGAGATAATGGAAGTGGTTCATATACGGAAGATAACGATGTAATTTCAACGGGTATTTATCACAAAATGGGTCAAAAAGCAACTCCAGCGATGCATTTGACTTTTGGCGACAAAGATAATTCGGTAGGATATTTAGTTGGAGAACCGAATCAAGGATTAAAATATATGTTCCAAATGATGAATGAAGCTCGTTTGGGTGTGGGCATGGGCGGAACATACATTGCTTCTGCCGCTTATTACGCATCTTTGGAATATGCAAAAGAACGTCCACAAGGAAGACGTTTGAATAATAAAAATTTAGAAGAAGGACAAACTTTCATCATTAATCATCCAGATGTAAAACGAATGCTTTTATTCCAAAAAGCTATCGTAGAGGGTTCTTTGGGACTTTTGATGGAATGTTATTTGTGGGAAGACATGATAAATGCGTTGGGACGTGATTCGGAAGAAGCTAAACCCTACCACTTAATGTTGGATATGATGACGACTGTCGCCAAAACTTATCCTTCCGAAATGGGTATTAAATCAGTGAATGAAGGCTTGCAAGTTTTTGGCGGCTATGGTTATACGGAAGATTTTCCTTTGGAACAAATGGCTCGTGATATTCGGATTATGTCGATTTACGAAGGCACAACTGGCATTCACTCATTGAACCTTTTGGGTCGTGGAATTACTGCAAATGGCGGAAAAGGTCTTCAATTATTGTTCGGAGAAATCATGAAAACTATTGAACAATCTAAAACGCATGATGATTTGAAGGTTTACGCCGAGAAATTAGAGAAGGAATTAGGTCGTCTTCAAAAAGTAACGATGCACCTTTTGGGAATTGCTGCTAAAGGAGATAATGAAGTATTTTTAGCCGATGCAAACCTTTACATGGATTTATTTGGAATTGTAGCGGTGGCTTGGATATGGCTTAAACAAGGAATTGTAGCCAAAAATGCCTTAGTAACGAACAATTTTGAGGGAGATGAGTTAGCATTTTACGAGTCAAAAATTCATACGATGAAATTTTTCTTTCATTATGAATTAATAAAAACATTGAGTTTATCCGCTCGTTTGTTGGACACCGAGGTTTTAACAATTAATAAGGAGTTTGAATTGGCGGTGTAGCTTTTTTTGAATTATCACAAACATCAATAAATATTTAGTCTCTGCTTTCGAGTAGAGACTTTTTTTATGAACTAATCTAAATATATTTGTCTGAACATTTTATATTGTTTTTACTGCCTTTCTCCAGCCTTCACCGATACATTTAAGAAATTCTCCGCTGGCGGTACTGGACACGTGAACGTATGATTATAAGCACAGAACGGTTGATACGCTTTATTAAAGTCAATTGTGAGTTGATTATCGTTTACATCATCAATCCCAAAATCAAGATAGCGTCCTGCGCCGTAAGTTTCTTTGTTGGAAGTCAAATCTTTAAAAGGTAAAAATAAGTTTCCTTCGGGGGTTTTAAAGATTTTTAATGCACACTTTACGCCTTCTAATTCAAAAATTACATTTCCATAAGCCTCATATTCTTCAACTTCTCCACCCGACATTGAAATATTAATCGTTTGTCCAGAAGTTAATTTATCTATTTTACTAATAATCTTAAAAGCAGGATTTATTTCAAAATACTTCAAACCTTTAAAATTAGCTTTATTTTCAATTGGAGATGAAGTATCCTTTTTTAAGTAAGAATCTTTATTACTTCGTAAAGTCTGAATGGTTGTAACATATTTATTAACGATGGATTGCGTAGGTTTAATTTCTTCATTTCCAACGAAAGAATAAACAAAAATAGCAATAACTACGGCTAAAATTGAGAGTAGGAAAAATTTATTTTTGAACATAGTATCTTAAAAATTTTTAGTGAAATTTTATGTCTTTTGTAATAAACAAAACGCAATTTACTAACTTGCATGACACATTAGTATAATCAAAAAATAAATGTTTACAGGAATTATAGAAGCAGTTGGCGAATTAAAAAAACTTAAAAGTGAAGGCACAAACATTACGTTCACCTTCAACGCTCCATTCACGAATGAACTCAAAGTTGATCAAAGTCTGGCTCACAATGGCGTATGCTTAACAGTAATTGATATTCAAGGTAACGATTATTCTGTTACAGCAATTGATGAAACTTTACAAAAAACCAATGTTGGAAAATTACAAATTGGTGATAAAGTAAATCTCGAAAGATGTATGTCCGCCATTGGTCGTTTTGATGGACACATTGTTCAAGGTCATGTTGATGAAACAGGGATTGTTACTAATATTCTTGAACAAGATGGTTCATGGCTATATGACTTTGAGTATTCAGCAGATTCACAGAATATTACCGTTGAAAAAGGATCAATTTGCATCAATGGAACAAGTCTAACCGTGTTTAATTCTGGTACAAATATTTTTCGAGTTGCTATTATTCCGTACACTTATGAAAATACTATTTTTCACACATTAAAAGTGGGCGATGTGGTTAATTTAGAGTTTGACATCGTTGGAAAATATATTAGAAAAATGATGAATAAGTAATTCATCATTTTTCTAAGTAAGTTGTACAACATAGACTTTTTGTTTTCCATGATTAATAATTAGATAATTACTTCTCAATAAATCAAAATCTAAACTTTTGTTGGGGTCAGTTATTTTTACTTTATTAATACTAACTGAATTTGCTTGAATTGCTTTGCGAGTATCACCCTTAGACTTGAAAATTAGTGGTTCACTATTTTCATCCAAAATCAAAGTCGCTAAGAAATCTGTTAAGTTCGCACAATTTTGATAATCTTCTCTACGCACTTTTATTAAATCTAATGCTTCAATTACTTTATTATCGACTAACTCAAATTGTTCGAGTACATTTTTATCAAACAATAATTCAGAAGCCACTTTCACAATTTCAAAATCTTGTACCGAATGTACTCGAGTCGTAACATCTTTAGCAATTGCTTTTTGCATAATGCGAAGGTGCGGAGATTGGGCATGTTCGGTTTCCAAGTTTTCAATTTCTTGTTGACTGTAAAGCGTGAAAACCCGCAACAATCTTGCACATTCTGAGTCTGCGGTATTCAACCAAAATTGATAAAACTGATACGGCGTAGTCATTTCTGGATCTAACCAAACATTTCCTGCTTCTGATTTTCCAAATTTTGTTCCATCGGCTTTCGTTACCAAAGGCGTAGTCAGAGCAAATGCTCGATGTTCGATTTCTTCTGAACTACTCGCAACATCCGTTGTGGCAATATCCATTGTGGCCGCTTTTCTCCTAATTATTTCCGTTCCTGTCGTAATATTTCCCCATTGGTCTGAACCACCCATTTGCAGACGGACATTTTTATTTTTATACAACCAATAAAAATCGTAGCCTTGTAATAATTGATACGAAAACTCAGTGAATGAAATTCCCGTTTCAAGACGTTTTTTCACAGAGTCTTTCGACATCATATAATTTACAGACAAGTGTTTTCCTGCTTCACGAAGGAAACCTAAAAACGAAAACTCCTTAAACCAGTCGTAATTATTGACCATTTCAGCGGAGTTTTCACCCGAATTAAAATCTAAGAATTTTTCTAATTGTTTCTTGATGCTATCCTGATTAAAACGTAGCGTTTCTTCCGATAAAAACTCTCTTTCAGCGGCCTTTCCTGATGGGTCGCCAATCATGCCCGTGGCTCCACCGACCAGTGCAAAAGGTTTATGTCCGCACAATTGAAAGTGTTTTAAGAGCATAATTGTGGCTAAATTCCCGATGTGGAGTGAAGCTGCCGTTGGGTCAAAACCGATGTAAGCTGCCGTCATTTCCTTACTTAATTGTTCTTCGGTACCAGGCATCATGTCTTGGAGCATTCCTCGCCAACGGAGTTCTTCTATAAAATTTGCTTGCATTTCGTATTAAAAAGAGAAAATTATTGATTTTTGAAATACAAAGTTAAAGATTGTCCTTTGATATTTCTTTACTCAACGCAGAGAATATTGACTACACAATTCCATTCCGCACCGCCCAAGCCACCAAACCAGCTATATTTTTCGTGCCTGTTTTTTCCATAATTCTATTGCGATGCCCTTCCACCGTTCTGCTACTTAGATTAATTTTATCCCCAATTTGTGCCGCTGTTATGCCTTCACAAATCAATTGAAGTATTTCAACTTCCCGTTCTGTCAGTTCTAATTGACCCGACAAAAAAGGAATAGCTTTTCGAATTGGCTTATTGATCATTCGATTGTGCATGACTTTCAACAAAAATTTTCCGTAGTAATAATCCTCATTATTAACTGTATAGATAGCATTTTCAACTTCATCGGGGTCAGCATCTTTTAGTAAATATCCATTTGCTCCCAATTCCATCAAATGAGAAACAAATTGAGATTCATCGTGCATAGAAATAATGATAATCTTAATGTGCGAAAAACTGGTTTTAATTTGCTTAGTAGCCCTAATTCCATCTAAAACAGGCATTTGTAAATCCATTAGTATGACTTCTGGACGAGTTGCCTCCAAATTATCAATTAATTCTTGGCCATTCGAGGCTTGCAGAACAACTTCAAAATCTTCATTAT
>JACMRQ010000087.1 GCA_014376355.1 Arcicella sp.
AAGAAACGTTTTGTTGTAATAAGACGATAAACCATTGGCATCAAGGGTCCAGATAAACATCGGTGAGGCATCCGCCATCTTGCGGAAGCGACTTTCGCTTTCTCTCAATTTTTCCTCTGCTTGTTTGTGTTGAGTGATGTCGCTGTACACACATGTGATTCTGTTGCTGCCTGCGCCTCCTAAAAGGGTAAAATATGTATTGTGCCATTTGTCCAGTTCCTTCACATAGTTTTCTGCTCTCACCGCTTCCCCTGTTCTGATAACGCTCTCAAAAATTCCTGCAACAAACGGATCAATAGTAGGTACAAATTCTAGCCATCTTTTGCCAATCACATCCTCTGGCAACCCAGTAAGCCTGGTAAATGCAGCATTATTTTCTATAAATCGAAAATCTGTGGCTTTTGATTTATTATCAAAAATTACATCAATAGTGGATACGGCTTCATCAATGGAATTAAATAAGGTACGATATTTTTCTTCTGATTTGCGTAAGGCTTCTTCTGCTTTAGCTCTTTCTACTGCTGCCCATGTGCGTTCGGCTGTTTCTATGGTTAGTTGCACCTCTGAGTCTGTCCATTTCCTGGGCTTACTTTGCACAATGGACAGTAATCCTACGGACTTGCCGTTTTTAATGACTGGTACATTGATAAATGAAATATTCTGCAACTGCATACAAAGCTGCTTTAAGTCTTCATCTAATAAATCGGTGGTATGCACATCATGAACAACAGAAGCACAACCGGCACTTAGTATGTTATTAAACAGGGGATAGTTGCTTATTTGATACTCACCGACAAGATGGGGCAAATCTCCACGCACAGCATCACGCAGGATAATGAGATTATCTCCATCTATTGTACAATAATGACACCAGTCTGCCTCCATAAAATCAAGGGCAATTTTTGTAACTGCTTCTTCAATGTCCACGGGGTTGCTGAGCGGTCGAAGTGCATCACTTAATTTCAGCATGAAAGCTTGTTGCTTTTCACTTTCTTCAACTTTTTTTCTTGCTACAACCTGCTCAGTAACATCTGTAGCCATTACAGTAATACCAGACACTTTTCCATCCTCTTGGATAGCTTGATAGACATAATTGTAATACACATCTTCGGGTTCATCATCTTTAATTATCACCGCTTTTTCTTCTTTGCCGAAATAGGTTTTACCAGTTTTGTAAACTTCTTCCAGCAGCCTCGGAAAAGCCTGATGTTTTGTTTCAGGCAATGCCTCCAAAATGGTTTTACCTACTATATCATTTGTTCTTCCCCAGGAACGAAGTAGGGGTTCATTCACAAAATCAATCACCATTTCAGGTCCCTTCAATATTACAAATATGTTAGGCGATTGCAGCCAGACATTCCTAAATTGTTCCTCGCTCTCTTTTATTTTTTTGTTTAATTCTGCCTGGGATGTTACTTCGGTGGCAATAGTTGCCACACCTTCAATTTCACCATGTACATTGCGTTGTGCCTGGTAAACAAAATTGTAATAAATTATCTCTTTGGTGCCCTTGCGGTAAAATGTAACAGGGACTTCATTACCAAGTATCGATTCGCCTGTTCTATACACACTCAATAACAGTTTATCAAAGCCCTGTTCAATTGATTCGGGCATCACATCAAATATAGATTTTCCAATTATATTTCCCTTTCCCCAACTATCTAATATAGCATCATTGGCAATATCAATAATCATGTCTTCGCCTTTAAAAATGGCAATAAGCGAAGGGGAAGTATAAATTATTTCGTGATAGCGGTGTTCACTTTCTTCAATTTTTTTTCTTGCCAACACCTGTTCCGTAACATCTACTCCGTGCGTTATAACTCCATCTATTTTCCCATCCTTATCACGTGATGGTTGATAAACAAGGTTGAAGTAATTTTCATCTAACTTTTCATTTCCCTTATTTAGTTTCACAAGCATTTCATTGGCAACAAAAGGTTCACCAGTTGAATATACATGGTCTAAGAGTTCATAAATTGCTGTCCCTTCCAATTCTGGAAATACTTGTCGAATTGATTTTCCTACAACATCATTGTTTTGTGCCAGGTGCATATACATGTCATTGGCAAGTTCAAATATATGTTGTGGACCCTTAAGGATAGCGATAGCCACAGGAGATTGTAAAAATAAGTTGCGCACATTGCCTTCCAGTGACTGCCGCAACTTTACCATTCTCAGTTGCGCCTTTACCCTTGCAACCAATTCTTTTGCTGAAAATGGTTTTACCATATAATCATCAGCACCCATTTCCCAATCCAACACTTTTGAATTTTCACCCGCACTGGCGATAAGTAAAATGACAGGAATATTGGCGGTGGCTTTATCACTTTTTATTTCTTTCAATAAGCTAATGCCATCCATTACATACATCCAAATATCTGAAATTACCAAATCAGGCGTAGTTTTTCTTATCAGGAGCAGAGCATCCATACCGTGGTTTGCGGTAATAACATTAAAATTTTCTGACAAAATAGTGCTGATATGTTTACGCACATCGGTATTATCGTCAACAACCAGCACAGTAGGAAGAATATTTTTTTCTTTTACTGCCACTATTTGTACTGTCTCATTTTTTTCTGTTTCCAATGATATTTCAATTTTTGCTATGTAAGTGTCTGAAGTAATTTCATCGGCATTCATTTCTGTTCCTATAATCTGATGTTCACTAACGTGTTGTTGGTCGAAAGGAATTTTTACCGTGAATACACTTCCTTTATTTAGCTCGCCCTTTTCGATATTGCTGAAATCAAGGAGGTTATTTACCATATCAAATAAACGCATTGAATTTCGGTGGGCAATTTCAATATTTTGTTTCTCTGTTTTATTAAGATTATTTTTTTTCTGATTTAGTATTTCTTCCAGCGGGCTAAGTATTAAAGTAAGTGGCGTACGGAACTCATGAATAATGTTACTGAATACAACTATCTTAGCTCGGTCAATTTCTGCTAAGGCTTCGGCTCGTTTTGCTTCAACCTCTATGGCAAGCATTTTATTTATCTCGGTGGAAATACGGTCGGCAATTAATTGGCAAAACTGTAAGTATTTCTCATCAAACGTACGATAGGGATTTAAGGCGGCAGAAATGATACAGTAGGGTTGTTTACTGCCTGCGGGGCTGATAGGAAGATGAATAAATTGCTTGGGGGTAGTTTGCCATGCACCCGTTGGAAGGGTTACATCTTCAGCTTGAATTTCACTTACTACCATTTTATTTTCCTTGAATGCTTGGCAAAAATCTTTGGTGATGGCAGTAGGTTTTGTAATGTCAATGTTGTCAGGAAAAACATTTTGGCTTTTATCAATTCCTGTGGATGCAACAACGGTAACGATATTTGCTTCACCTGTAATTTTATAAATCAAGGCAAACGGAAAATCTTTATGGTTAGTGGCCAATGCTTCCGCCACATGGCGGTAAATGATGTCAAGCGATTTTTCTGTGTATGTAATTGCTCCTAATTCACGAAGCATATCAAGTGCCCGTTCATTATAGATGCGTGAAGTTTCTTCGGTGCTAACGCAAAGCAAGCCTTCGGTAGTTTTTATTGTACCGGGGATGGGGTTGAACGAAAATTTAAAATACGTTTCTTCCTCATATCCATTGCGGTTCATAATAAGAAGTAAGGCATCATCAAAAGTTCCTTGATTGTTTTCAAAAACAGTTTTTCCTCGTGTCCATAATTCATCCCAAACTTCATCCCAAACAATTTTGCCTGTAACCCCTAACATGGCAGGATGTTTTCTTCCCAACACGCCCTTACAGGCATCGTTATAAATATTTATCAATTTATCGCCCCACCATATAAACATGGGTTGCGATGAAGTAAGTACAATGCGTACATAGGTTTTTAAACTGCTATCCCAATTTTCAGGGTTACCAAGCGGCGTTTTGCTCCAGTCAAAATTGCGGATGCGTTCACCCATTTCACCGCCACCATAGAGGAAGTTGAGTTTTTTGTTTACACTTAAATCTTCCATCTTTTTCAAACGTCCGTTTTTTATATTTTAATAGTGGTTCCGCCTGAGTGAGTGTTTAACTCCAAAAACCCAACGTCATGACGAATATAAATGTGCCAATTAAATTGGTCAGCAAGCACTTCTCTTTCAAGCTCGTGAACAAGTTATTGGTTTTGACCAACAAATCCAAAAGTTAATGTATGATACAGCAAATGACGTTCATCGCTAATTTTGGTGAAAATTTAATTTACTTTTAGAACTTAAAATCTCTAAATATGTTTTTAATGGTTCAATCGTTATTGGAGTGCATCAAAAAGTGTGGGGCAATCAGATTTATCTTTTCAGAGAATCATTTAAGGGTAGCCAATTAAACCCAATAATTTTTTAATTAAAGACATAATAAACGTAATTGACCCACACTTTTTGATGCAATGCTATTTGAGAAAATGTTTGACCGCCAAAATACCCATAATTATTTGGACGATTTTTTAAGCATAGTAGAAAAAGCTCAAAAATTTGTAAAAATACATCACTTAAAGGGTTCTGGATAATTTCTTAGTCAAAGTTCGTACTAAAACGTACAAGGAAATGGAAAATAATGAATCTTCAAAAACTATTCTACTTTCATTGACAGCAATAAAGACAATTTACTTTTTCAGATTTCAAATTGAGTCATTGAACACCGATAAAAATGACTGCCACCAACATAGTATTTGCGAAAAAGTGGGCGAACGAAAGTGATTGAACAATAGGAATTTAATTATACTTTTGTGTGGGCGGACGGAACTTTGTGAAGCATTTGAAAACAATTGAACTTTGGAATAAACCTGGACGGACGTCCAGACAGAGCGTTTCTAAATCCCACTTCTTCGCAAATACTTTTTCGTTATGCGCAATAGCGGTAGAAACCATAACGTAACAATTCAACATAGTAACTAAAATAAAGCCCATGGAAAATAAACAAAGCAATCCTAAGATTCTTAAAAATAAGTATATTCCAACTGCTGAGTTTTACAGTCAAATAATTGACAGTTTACAAGATTATTCTATTTTTACTTTGGATAAAGAATTCAATATAAACAGTTGGAGTTCTGGCTCGACAAAAATATTCGGTTACAAAACAGACGAAATTCTTGGAGAGCCTTTCGATATTATATTTACGGAAATCGATTTAAAAAATGGCGTTCCGAAAAGAGAAATCGAAACAGCTTTAAAAAAAGGCAGAGCAGCTGATAATAGATGGCACATTGCGAAAGATAAAAGTCTGTTTTATGCTTATGGATTGGTATTCCCACTCATCGGTTTAGACGGAGAGATGTTGGGCTATGTAAAAATTTTGCGTGACTTAACAGAAAGGAAACAATCAGAAGATGCAATAAAAAAATATGTCGGAGAATTGGAAGATTTGAATACTCATAAAGAGAGTGTTATGGCAATACTTTCACATGATTTAAGAAGCCCTCTTTCGGCTATTATCGGAACAGCAAAATATTTGAAAGAGAATTTTCATAAAATAAAACCCGATGTTATTAAAGAAATGCTTGACTTACTATATAAATCATCAACAGACGAATTAGCTATGTTAGACTATTTAGTAGAATGGGCGAGAATAAAATATGCAGCAGACCAGTTTTCTCCAACACAAATAAAATTAACGGACTACATTGATAAAGTATTTGCGGCTTTAAAAGAATCGGCTTCTGTAAACATGATAAATCTTCATCATGAAATTGAAGTAAATACTTCTGTATTTGCCGATGGCAAAATGTTAATTTCCATCATCCAAAATATTGTTTCTAATGCGATAAAACATACAAAAAAAGGAGGGGCAATAACGGTTTCAGCAAAGAGCAAAGATGACAAAATCATTGTTCAGGTTAAAGACACCGGAGTTGGTATGACCGAAGAAATAATGGAGAAACTTTTTACACCTCAAATGAAAACCCTTTCAGAAACAAGAAAGAAAAATAAGGGAGCTGGAATTGGTTTATTGTTGGTTAAAGGGTTTTTAGAAAAAAATGGCGGTGAAATATGGGTAGAAAGTATTGAAGGCAAAGGAACTTCTTTTTATTTTACATTGCCCATTGAGAAACCTTTATACAAAATAGGTAGTTCAGAGGAAACTATGTTTGATGAAAGTGTATAGTATAAATACTAATTAGGTTGCAAGTACCTTATTGAGTCAAAAGTATTTACTATTGGACGTACAGGCAAATAATGGTTTTAAAACTGAATACACTTCCGTAAAGTGTTTGCTACCAAACAAAAACTAAGTTATCGTGAAGTTCAATCCAGTTGTATGTCAATTTAGGTTGCAACCAAAGGAAAGTGCAAGTTTCACAACGACTTCCGTAGAATTTTTCGAGTCATGTAAAATTACGTTTAAGTGATTCTCAACGGCTTGATTTTATATTTGATAGTCTATTCAAATCAAAAAGTAACTCTTCTTCTTTTTTTCCAAAATCAAAAGAGGAGTGCATCAAAAAGTGTGGGGCAAATTGTTATGGTACAATCTTTCAAGATGTTTATCAGTCTTGTAATGCTTTTTGACCCGAAAAAGTTAAATATCTAAGCATATCCCCCACTTTCATCTGCACCTTTTGAGCCCCTTCAGCTATTTGATTAAAATACCCTTCATCCGCTTAGGCCCTGATTAATCATCAAAGCAAACACGCCATAATCGGGAACCGAGCGTCGGTCGCCTCAGATTAATGTTCTCGAATAAAATGTGCTAAGCCACCAAATACTAAATGCAATTTTATCTGACGCTTTACTGAATCTGTGGTCTCTTGAAAACATAATTCTTTTATCTTACCTGAAAATGGAAAAATTCCGAAGCCCTTCAAGATTAGCTCTTGATGACGAAGGCGAGAGTTACGGTGATAAGCATTAATCGAAACCTCATCCCGTTTAACTTTTAATCGACGACAAAATTGGGTTAAAAGTTACACAACGAGCGTTTTTGGTAATTAAAACTAAGTAGCCAACTTGAAAATTCTACCGAGTCATTTTTAAAGCAATTTCAAGTCTCTGTGCAGCATTATCCCAATTCATATAATTGAAAAGTTCATCCACAAAATCCGCCCGTTTATTTTTGTATTTTAGATAATAAGCGTGTTCCCAAACATCCACTACCATTAAAGGAACAATGCCCCAAACGGTCAATTTTTCGTGATTTTCAACCTCCAAAATCATCAAACGATTACTTTGTGGGTGATAGCCCAAAAGTCCCCAACCATTACCATCGACATTTTTAGAATGATGAGCCAATTGTACTTTCATTTTATCAAAAGAACCAAAATCTTTTTCTATTCGCTTTAATAATTCACCCGATGGTTCAGTCTTTTTATTGGTAATATTCGTCCAAAAAATAGTATGCAAAACATGGCTTGATAGGTGTAATGATAGCTTTTTTGTCCAATAATCTACGCCTTCAAAATTACCACTTTCTAAGGCATTTTTTAGGATTCCAGTTGCTTTATTGGCAGTGTTGACCGCTCCTCCATGATGAGCCGTGTAGTGTAATTTTAGCACATCGGCTGGCATAAACGGTTCTAAAAATGATTCAGAATAGGGCAATGCTCCCAACACAAACTTTCCAGTTTCATCGGTTAATTTATCCAACCCACTTTCATTGAGGGTAGCACTAAAAACATCGTTGCCTTTCAGCAAACTCGCCCCTGTGATGATGGCAGTATTCGCCATAAATTCATTTCGTGTCATATTTTTGTAAATTTATTTGTGACAAATTTTGAGATTGTGATTATTTTCTTCTTAAAATCCAAATTCTGGAAGAAAAACATTCTAATAGCATCTATGTTTTTGTATTTATTTCCCGGTTCAAGTTGTTGATAAACATTCATATAGCT
>JACMRQ010000088.1 GCA_014376355.1 Arcicella sp.
ATTTAAAATATTCCGATTTGAAACGTAATTTATCAATTATTTTTGAAGCAAATTCCCCTTTTGAAATTGTCGGTTGGAAGGGTGTTAATGATGGGAATGTTGTTGTTGCGGTTAGGAAGTAGTTACCGGTAATTAGTTTCTTGTCCTTCTATCAAATTTATTCAAGGGAATTGCTAATTATTGGTTTATAGTTCCCCAATAATTAACAACCAGTAATAATTTTTTAACGCTACACTTTCATCCCTAAAATTCCATCAGGAGAATCATAAAAAGACATTTTTCCAGATTTTTTTGTTATTTCTGTCCAAGTTAAATTATGAAAGGTCATTCCGACAACTGCGCACGTTGGCATAGAGCCAATTTCCTCTCCTGTTAAATATTCAGCTAAATGACTGATACTTGGATTATGCCCCACAATCATCACTGAGTTTAGACTATCGGATACTTCACTCAGAGCAGTTAAATAATGCATTGGAGAACTTTCATATAAATTTTCTTCAACCTTAATTCTTTGATTATCAATACCTAATTGTTCACAAAAAACTTGTGCAGTCATTTGTGTACGTTCGGAATTTGAGGTTAAAATCAGGTCTATTCCTTGCATTTTCGAGGCAAGATGTCGGCCCATACGAGCGGCATCAATCATCCCACTTGCAACGAGAGGACGAATTAAATCTGGACTAACGGAGTCAGAAGCCTTTGCGTGTCGGACTAAATATAATGTTTTTGTCATTGATATATAATGATAAATGTTTATAATTAACGATAAATAATGTTCATCGGTCAATTTAAAGGAGGTATTGAAACATTGTATTTTGCTTTTTTATTTTCATTCGAAATTGCAAATTCTTATCTAATCACAACCGTTCCCAACTCCTTGGCAATATCCTTTTCAATATTTTTAGCCTGCATAAACATTTCCAATAGGCGAGTTTGCTCGGTTATATCGGAAGTTTGAGACATTTGTTTCATCAAACCCTTCATTTGCTGTTCATTATAAGCCTTTTTGAGTCTCAAAATATTCTGAAAAGCTAAATCAGCTAATTTATCCTCTTCGGTTGGAACAATGATTTCATGTTTTACCCAAGCCTCCGAAATTGAATAACGTTCTGTTGAAAGATTGATTGCTTCCATTTGGATTTTCTCTAATTTGTGTCCAATAAAATGCTGAGCATCTAAGATATTTCCGAGTAAAAACTGTTCCCGAAACATGGACAAAATTTCTTGATAAATAGGCGTGGCAAAATTCATTCCGTCTATTTCGTCTAAGATATAATGCGTTAATGTCACACCAGGTGCAACCCCTGGATCAACTTCTTTTGTTCCATGATTTATTAATAATCTGATACATTCCAACTCCTGTAAAGCCATACCTGAAAGTACAGTTCTGGTTGAATCTGGAGCATCGATTACAACTTCAATATTTTGTTGATTCGGCGTAAAATCTCCCAAAAATCCAGAAAAATCTTCATCCTCCGAAAAACTTGGCATATCGCCAATATTTACATTCGGATTAGGTTTACTGACAGTTACGCCTTTTGGTAAATCACTTTGTAACCGTTGACGATTATTATCACGTTCTCGGTCTTTATCCTTTTGTCTGGCTCTCTCAATGGTTATTTTGTTACTTTCTGAAATCAATAATTGTTCATCAATCTGCATCAAACTGGCAGTTTTTTGAAAAAATATTGACCGTTTTATTGAATCAGGAATCTTGGAAATACTTCCTACCATGTCCTTAATCAACTCAGCCCGTTTGAAAGGATCATTTCCCGCTTCCTTCAAAGAAAGTTCAGCTTTGAAGGTGATAAAATCGGTTGCATTTTCTCGAATATGCTTCAAAAAATTTTCAGAACCAATCTTTTGTACATAACTATCAGGGTCTTCGCCTTCTGGGAATTCAACTAATTTAACATTCAATCCTTCTTCCAGAATCATGTCCATTCCACGCAAAGAGGCTTTTATTCCAGCCGCATCGCCATCATAGAGCACTGTAATATTTTGTGTAAACCTTCCGATTAATCGAATCTGTTCAATTGTTAAAGATGTTCCTGAAGAAGCAACTACGTTTTCAATGCCTGCTTGATGCAAAGAAATTACGTCCGTATATCCTTCCACCAAATAACAAACGTCTTGGGTTCGGATAGAATTTTTAGCTTGAAAAATCCCATAAAGGACATTTGATTTATGATAAACCTCGGTTTCAGGCGAGTTTAAATATTTTGCTTGCGACTTATCAGCTTTTAAAATTCTTGCTCCAAAGGCAATCACTTTTCCCGAAACATTGTGAATTGGAAAAGTTACCCGATTACGAAATCGGTCGAAGGATTTGTTCTGATTACTCTGCTCATTATCTTTAACTATTGTCAATCCTGCCTTTTCGAGTACTTCCAAACTATATCCGTTTTTTAGAGCTTCTTTCGTGAAAGCATCCCAAGATTCGAGGCTGTATCCTAATTCAAAAGTATTAATGGTTTTATCGGAAAAACCTCTTTCTTTAAAGTATGGATAACCAATTGCTTGCCCTTCATCATGTTTAAAAAGATTGTTTTGGTAATAGTTTTTTGCGTAATTTAAGGCAATCAAAAGGCTTTCCCGTTCATTCTGCGACTGTAATTGTTCGTCAGTCATTACGGTTTCTTGAATTTCGATACCGTATTTTTTTGCTAAATGTTTGAGTGCTTCACCGTATCCCAAACCTTCAATATCCATGATGA
>JACMRQ010000089.1 GCA_014376355.1 Arcicella sp.
GATTTACAGAACCTTGATGAAGGAGATTTAAAATATAAAGTTGATTTCAGAAATATTTATTCGACTATTTTAGATAAATGGTTACAGACGGATTCAATAGCAGTTTTGGGAAAAAGGTTTGAGGGTTTGGGGTTTGTTTAGGTAATTTTTCTATCAAAAACAGTAATTTTGTTTACTTTATTTTTAGGTTACAGGTTGACATACTGATTAATTTTTATAATTTTGTCAACCAAATTAGAAGGTTATGAAAGATATCATCGCACAAAGAATCAAAAATGCAAGAGACCTAAGAGGAGTATCTCAACAGGAGATTGCTGACTTTATAGGGGTTTCTAAGCAAATGATAAGTAAATATGAAAAAGGTGATTCTATTCCCAATAGTACAAATCTTTTAAAGTTATCAAAATATTTAAATGTTAAAATTGATTACTTTTTTAAACCAAGTAAAATTGAACTTGGTACTATAAATTTTAGAAAAACAAGTAGCTTTTCTATTAAAAAAATTGAATCCTTAAAACAACAAACAAAACTTAATCTTGAAAATTATTTAGAAATAGAAAATCTATTACAAATTAATTCAGATTTTCAAAATTCGATTAAAAATGAGACCATTAAAAGTCTGGATGATGTTGAAAGAATTGTTCTAAAACTAAGAAGCGATTGGGAGATTGGGTTAGACCCCGTACATAATATTATTCAATTATTAGAAGATTTTGAGATTAAAGTCATTGAATTATTGGATGTTGATGAAACTTTTGATGGTTTAGCAACTTTTGTAGATAAAAAATTTCCAGTAATTGTTATTAATGGAAAATTCTCAGTAGAGAGAAAAAGATTCACTTTATTGCATGAACTTGGACATTTACTACTGAACCTTCCAGAGTGTAGTTTAAAAGAAGAAGAAAAATTTTGCAATAAATTTGCCTCTGAATTTCTTTTTCCAAAAAAAATGGTTCTTCGTGAATTTGGGTTGGTAAGAGATAAAATATCTTTAACTGAATTAATTGAAGTACAGAAAAAATATGGTATTGGTATACCCGAAATTATACATAGGCTGGTAGATTCAAATATTTTTTCTGCAAATAGACAAGTTGAATTTTATAAGAAGATTAATTGTAATCCAAGTTTGAAACGAGAAGTTAATTTGGAGAGATTTCAAACACCTGAGAAGTCAAGTAGATTTGAACAATTAGTTTATAGAGCATTGTCTCAGGAAATTATTTCATTTAGTAAGGCTTCTTCATTGCTAAATCAAAGTATAAATCTATTAAAAGAAAGTTCATTAATATAACCTTTTAATTTATGAGAGTAATAATCAATGATGCTAATATTTTGATTGATTTGGTACATTTGAGTTTAATTGATAAATTTGTTCTACTACCATTTGATTTAAAAATAACAGATTTCGTTCATGAAGAACTTCATGAAAATCAAAGGCATATCATTCAAGGCTATATTGATGATGTTAAAATCGAATTAATCATTACGGAAAATGAAGAAGACTTTATCAATATAGCTACAATTTTAGATAATACTTCTGGATTAAGTTTTGAAGACTGTTCTGTTTGGCATTACGCTAATAAATTAAATGGAATTATACTAACAGGTGATGGAAGATTGAGAAAACAAGCCACAGAAGAGGGCATTTCGGTAAAAGGAATCCTATTTGTTTTTGATAATTTGTTAATCTATAAGTTTATTACTTTTGCAGATGCTTTAGAACGATTGAATTACCTGTGTCAAATAAACTCCAGGTTACCCACCAATGCAATAAATGAACGTATTGCAAGTTGGACAAATGAAAAACATATACTATTAATATAAGTACCTTCCCTTAAATCTTCTTAATTTCCCCACAAATATATCAATCCTTCGCATCAAGGTTTTAACTTTGTTCTATGACAGAAAAACGTTGGATTTATAAACCCATTCCACCCCAAAAACAAATTGATTTATTGGTCGAAAAATTAAATGTTTCGACTGAAATTGCTTGGCTTTTGGCTCAACGTCAAATTACGAGTTTCGACGAAGCCAAAGAATTTTTTCGTCCTGCACTTTCTCAATTGCACGACCCATTCTTGATGAAAGATATGGATAAAGCCGTTGCTCGTTTGGAGGAAGCTATTTTTAAAGGTGAGAAAATCTTGGTTTATGGAGATTATGATGTCGATGGAACAACCTCTGTGGCAACATTTTATGGCTTTTTGAAAACGCATATTTTTCAAAATAGAGAAGATTGTTCCTTAGAATTTTATATTCCCGACCGATACACTGAAGGTTATGGGGTTTCACAAAAAGGCATTGAATATGCTGCTGATAACGGTTTTGGTTTAATTGTATGTTTAGATTGTGGTATAAAATCGAAAGATAAAGTAGCTTGGGCTAAAGCTCATAACGTTGATTTTATTATCTGCGACCATCACCGCCCTGATGAAAATGACCTTCCCGATGCTGTTGCGGTGCTTGACCCAAAGCGTTCTGATTGTAATTATCCATTCGATGAATTAACGGGTTGTGGCGTTGGTTTTAAATTATTGCAAGCCTTTTGCACAAACCAAGGCATTTCTGAAGAACTTCTTTTACCTTATCTCGATTTGGTAGTTACTTCCATTTCCTGTGACATTGTTCCCATCGTAGGCGAAAACCGCACGATGGCATATTTTGGTTTGCAACAATTGAATACCAATCCAAGAACGGGTTTAAAAGCGTTGATGTCTTCGGCAGGTTTGGAGGGGAAAATGGACATTACTAAAGTGGTTTTTGGACTTGGACCACGCATTAATGCGGCGGGTAGAATCAAACACGCTTACGATGCCGTTAATTTATTGTTGTCTGATAATGAGGAGGCTGCATTTGATTTTGCTAAAATAATTACAAAGCATAATACCGACCGCAAGGGATTTGACAGTAGCATTACCGAAGAAGTTTTGGCGATGATTGAACAAGATGAAATTCTCCAAAATGCAAAAAGTACCGTACTTTTCAAGAATGATTGGAACAAAGGTGTTATCGGAATTGTGGCGAGTCGTTGTATTGAAAAATATCACCGCCCGACGATTATTCTCACCGAATCACAAGGACACGCTGCGGGTTCGGCTCGTTCTGTGCCTGGATTTGACGTTTATGAAGCCATTGAAGAATGTCAGGAATACTTGATTCAGTTTGGTGGACATACTTTTGCAGCGGGTTTAACTTTGGAAATCAGCGAGATAGAGAATTTTAAACGTAAATTTGAAGAAGTTGTTTCTCGTAAAATTTTACCCGAACAATTATCACCCATGATTTCGGTGGATATGAATTTACCTTTGGCTCAAATAACTGATAAATTTCATAGAATCATGACCCAAATGTCACCATTCGGACCTCATAATATGACTCCAGTTTTTGTTTCTGAAAACGTGAAATTGCATGGTATACCAATTAAAATGAAGGAGAAACACCTCAAAATCAACGTGTTTCAAGAAGATTCCCCCGCATTTACCTGCGTAGGTTTTGGCATGGTAGAAGATTTTTACGAAGAATTATCGAAAGGAAAACCTTTTTCTATTTGTTATACCATTGAAATTAATGAGTGGCAAGGAAAAAGGAGTTTTCAGTTGATGTTGAAGGATATAAAGATTTAGAAAATGATATTAAGAACAGAAAATCTAATCAAAAAATACGGGCAACGCATTGTTAATGATAACGTTAGCTATCAAGTAGCACAGGGCGAAATTGTGGGACTTTTAGGACCAAATGGTGCTGGGAAAACCACTTCTTTTTATATGGCTACGGGCTTGGTGAAACCAAATTCTGGAAAAGTATATTTGGACGATTTGGACGTTACCGACTTGCCCATGTACAAACGTGCAAGACTTGGAATCGGATATTTAGCTCAAGAGGCTTCTATTTTTAGAGCTTTATCAGTAGAAGAAAATATTTTGGCGGTTTTAGAAATGACTAAACTTTCGAAGAAAGAGCAAAAGGAAAAAACCGAATCGCTTTTGGAAGAATTTTCTTTGACGCACGTCCGTAAAAATTTGGGACAAGTTTTGTCGGGAGGAGAACGCCGTCGTACTGAAATTGCCCGTGCTTTGGCAGTTGACCCAAAGTTTATTTTATTGGATGAACCCTTTGCGGGCGTTGACCCAATTGCGGTGGAGGAAATTCAAGGCATTGTGGCAAAACTCAAATACCGCAACATCGGCATTTTGATTACTGACCATAATGTTGACGAAACGCTTTCCATTACCGACCGTGCTTATTTACTCTTTGAAGGCAAAATTCTAAAAGCTGGAACACCCCAAGAACTTGCTGATGATGAACAAGTTAGACGTTTATATTTAGGTAAACATTTTGAGTTGAAGCGGAAGATATAGCAGATAGTAGGAATAAATGAAAATATCACCCTCGCATAACTTCCTGCAAAATCCCCAACGATTTTACTTCCGTAAGCGTATCCACGTGTAAGCGATAAAACAAGATGATTGAATCTAATAATTGACTTCTTGAAAAACGGTCAATCTTTGGAGCTTTGTCGTATTGCGTATTCATCAACACATCCAACTGATTTTCAAGCACTTTTGTTAATATTGGCAAATTATGGATGCTTAATTCATGCGAAATTTCGTGGGCATTTTCGGGCGAAAAACCTAAGTAAGTTCCGAATTCTAAAAGAAATTGTAAATGAAAATTTTCGTAATTTTCAGTAACACCATCAAGCCAAAGAATAGAATTATTTAAGAAATGAAAAAGGGGACTATTACCATTTTCCTCTTGCAGTGATTTCGATAATATTTCGGTAATGAATAAAGCAATAGAAGATTTCTGAATATTAAAGGGAATTGATTGAAAAGGAGCATTGCATTTCATCTCCGATATGCGGTGAATGTTTTTTCCATCTTTATGATAAATCACTAAATCTAACAAAGTAAGTGGTTGAAATAGAGCTATTTTGTTCTTAGATTTTGCACTTCTAACGCCATTTTCAATGTAAGTTTGAATGCCAAATTCTTCGGTATAAATTTTCACAATCACCGAGGTTTCTCGATAACGGATGTAATTAATGACTATGCCACGGGTTTTGAATAACATTTCTTATAAGCTTTTGGAATTGAGATTTAGTACGAGCATTTGAAGGTAAGGTTATTGAATTTAACGCTAAAGCCTAACCTTTAATAGCTACATTTCTCGCTTCCACGTCAATTTCTCCACAGGAATATTTTGTTCAATTCTATCTCTTAGAATCTCCATAATTTCTTCTACTGGCATTTCAGGATTGAAACGGATTGGTTCTTTAAAATTAACTGAAAGAATTGTATTAGCCTTTTTAAAACGTAACCCTTTCTTATCAAATGCTCTCCTAAAACCATTAATTACCACAGGGACAACAATTGGATTATGAGTTTTTATTAAATGAGCCGTTCCTTTCCGTAGCGGTGCATAAGGCGTTGTTGTTCCCTGCGGAAAACTCACAACCCAACCATAAGATAATCCTTTCCCCACTTTATCATCTGCCGAAGAATCGACCTCACGTTTAACATCTTTGCCTTCGGCTCGCCACGAACGATTGACCAAAATTGCTCCTGCCTGTGAGAAAATTCTTGGTAGTAGACCTCCCTCTTTCATCGTTTCAGAAGCTGCTACATAAAAGACCCTTGAACGGGGAGCTAATAAGTATATAGGAAAATTAACTGAATTCCTAAAACCCCATTTCACACTAAAAAAAATATGATAGAGGCAAATAACATCCATAAAATAGGTTTGATGATTGGATAAAAATAAAACTCCCGTGCGTGGAAGACCTTCTAAATACTCCGTTCCACTAATTTTCGTTTTATTTACACCTCGCAAGCGAGTGTAAGTTATTACCCCTAAAATCATTACAATAACTCTCTTCAAAAGCATCGAATTACCAAATGGATCTCTTTCGAAGAATCCAAAGACATCAGTCATGGAGAGAAATTTTCTTACTACAGAATTCATATTATGTGTTTCCTTTTTGTTTCTGGAAAGAAATAAAGGTAAGAATTTTTTAGTAACTTGTTATAAGTTTCATTCCTCATGTTTATGATAAAACCTTCAAACAATGAGAAAATTTACGCTTTTTATCTTATTATTTTTCTTTATTTTTAAGTAATTAGCTTAGAAAAATATTCCCCAACCAATCATTTAGGGTTCAACGAGAAAATACTTATCTCTGCAATATCTTGAAAAAATATGCCTTAGATTAGTCAAAACCTATGTTTAACCCCAAAATAGTGGCATCGCATTTAATGACTTTTTGTACACTTGAGTGTTCATTCAACACTTTTACTCTTTTAGTGTTCTCTTTATTTTGGAAAAAAGTAAAAGCAAAGGCCTGTTATAGCTATCATATATATTACATGTAAATTGAAAAAAAAGAGCGTTAAACTTGAAGAGGAGAATATGGTTCAGCAATTAAAGTGATTTGAAGTTAAAAATTCATCAAAACCTTTTCACAAAACCAAAATAACCAAAATTTATGAATGTACTCATCACAGGAGGCTCAGGTTTAGTTGGAACACGCCTTACAGAAATATTAATAGCCAGAGGTTTTACCGTTTCGCATCTCACTCGAGAAGTGAACGATAAAACAGTAGGAGGGAAACCCATAAAAAAATATCTTTGGGATATTGAAAACGGAATTATTGATAAAAAAGCCCTTCTTGAAGCAGATTATCTCGTCCATTTAGCAGGAGCGGGTATTGCCGATGAGAATTGGTCTGAAGAAAGAAAAAAAGAAATTATTGATAGCAGAACACACTCTATTCAACTGATTGTAAATACGTTGAATAATTTATCCCATAGAATCATTTCTTTTGTTTCTGCCTCTGGAATTGGATATTATGGAGCCGATACAGGTAATGAACATATTGCTGAACAACATATTGCAGGTAAAGATTTCGTGGCGGATTGTTGTATTCAGTGGGAAGCATCAGCGGATAAAATTCAAGCTTTGGGCATTAGAACTGTGAAATTACGAACAGGAATAGTCTTGAGTGAAAAAGGTGGTGCTTTACCTCGCATCATTCAACCTGTTCGTTGGGGAATAGGTGCCGCTTTAGGAACGGGAAAACAATGGCAATCATGGATTCATTTAGATGATTTGTGTGAGATGTACATAAAATCTCTGACAGACAACCAAATGTTGGGAGCTTATAATGCCGTTGCTCCAAATCCTGTTTCAAATCATGATTTAACCAAAATATCTGCTCAAGTATTAAAACGTCCATTTTGGATGCCAAATGTGCCTGCTTTTGCTTTAAAGTTAGTTTTTGGAGAAATGGCAAATGTAGTTTTGGGAGGGAATTATGTGTTAAATCAAAGAATAATACAAGAAACAGATTTTGATTATAAATTTGTGGAGATTAAAAAGGCTTTAGAGGATTTGTTGAAGTAAAGATAGATTTTAACATTTAAATTAGATTTAAAGTTAATACTCGTTTTACTTCACGTTTAAAGAACATTTATACCCCTACTTAGTCTTCATTTCTGAATTATACATAATCATTTCTTATTTTTACGAAACTATAAAAACAAATCTGAGATTTTGAAAAATATTTTAATCTACTGCGGTTCTTCTGCAGGTCATAACGAAGTTTATAAAAATACTGCCACAGAAGTTGGAAAAACACTTGCTAATCAAAGACTTACATTAGTTTATGGCGGTGGAAGTGTAGGTCTAATGGGTACAGTTGCGGACGCAATTTTAGAAAATGGCGGAGAAGCAATTGGCATAATCCCATCTTTTATGGAACCTTGGGAAGTACAACATAAAGGATTAACTGAATGTATTATTACGGAATCTATGCACGCTCGTAAGCAATTAATGGCTTTGAAATCTGATGCGGTGATTGCTCTCCCAGGCGGTTGGGGAACGTTGGATGAACTCTTTGAAATCCTGACTTGGCGACAATTAGGACTTCATCAAATGCCCATTGGAATTCTAAATACCAATGGTTTTTACGATGATTTACTAATTATGCTTAAAAAAATGGTCACGGAAGGATTTGTGAAACAAGCAAATCTTGAAATGTTAATTGTTGATGATAATATAGAATCCCTTTTGGAAAAACTGCGTAATGATGTTTCTGAAGGGGAATTAATAGGAAAATGGATTGGGAGAGCATAGGCAATTTTACACTTTACTTTTCGTTAAAAATAAATGAACTTCATCATTTTCTCTATGAAATCCACTCTCCAAATATTTTGTACTATATTATTTCTTTGCGTCCAAAACTCATGGATTAAAGCTCAAAATAAGCCTGAAAGTATTGGTTCTGCCGTGAATACCGAGTATTCTGAACTGAACCCTGTGATGTCGCCTGATGGAAAAATACTTTTTTTTGGACGAAAAAATCATCCGCAAAATAAGTTTGGAATGGCAGGAACTGAGCAAATTTCGGGTTCGCAAGATATTTGGTATTCTGAAAGCCTTATGGGTGCATGGACAACCGCCAGACGTATGTCCGAAAGTCTCAATCGTGATCAATACAATACTATTTACAGTGTTTCACCCGATGGACAAACGATTTTGGTAAAGGGAGCTTATGTAAACGGACAATATGAAACTCGTGGTTTTTCGATAGCAAAAAAATCCGCAACGGGTTGGGATATTCCTAAAAAAATGGAGATTCCGAAATATGAAAAATTAAGTCGTGGAAAGAATGAATACGGTTATCTTTCTAATGATGGGAAAACACTTTTAATGGCATTTTCAGAAAAGAAAAATTCTGACGAAGACGATATTTATGCTTCATTTTTAGAAAAAGATGGGTCATGGTCAGAACCCATGAATTTGGGTGATGATGTCAATACCAATTTTACCGAAACAACTCCATTCTTAGCGGCAGATGGCAAGACCCTTTATTTTTCGAGTAATCGTGAAGGTGGAAAAGGGAGCAATGACATCTGGGTTTGCAAACGAAAAGACGAAACTTGGATTCATTGGACAGAACCCACCAACATTGGTGAACCCATTAATACCGATCAATACGATGCATATTACACCATCTCGGCAGCGGGTGATTATGCATATTTCATTTCAAGTAATAATTCGCTTGGAAAGAAAGACATTTTTCGTTTAAAAATTGACCAACCAAAGCCCGTTGAAACGCCTCCAACAACTACAACACCAATGGTAGGAGGCGAGAAAAAGCCAATACCAGAGAAGCCGAAAGATATAAAATCTGAACCTGTAGTATTGGTTTCGGGAAAAGTTATTGACGGTAAAACGGGTAAAGTTCCTAAAAATGCCCAAATCATTTATGAAGATTTAACCAATGGAAAGGAATTAGGCGTTGCGACACCTGACCCAATTACGGGTATTTATAAAGTTGTTTTACCTTATGGGAAAAACTATGGAATCACCACTAAAATTGAAGGTTATATTGGTACATCACAAAACATAGATTTGAGTAAAATAACAGGTAAATATCTTGAAATTGAAGATAAAGATATGACTGTTACACCCGCCGCAAGTGTAGAAGTTGGTACGAAAATATCAATGAATAATATTTTCTTCGAGTTTGGTAAAGCTACGCTTCGTCCTGAATCTTATCCAGAATTGAATCGTTTATCAACGTTCTTTAAGGGTAATGCTAAAATGATTACAGAGATTAGTGGACATACGGATAATGTAGGTTCTGACGAAATAAACAATAAACTTTCACAAGAACGGGCAGACGTTGTGCGTAATTACCTCCTCACACAAGGCGTATCTTCGGAACGACTTACAGCGAAAGGGTATGGTAAAAACAAACCAAAAGTAGCAAACGATACGCCTGAAAATCAGGCAATTAACAGAAGGGTTGAATTCGAAATTTTAAAGAATTAGATTTAAAAATATCCAAGACAAAAGAGTGGCAGTTTTAACAAAATTGTCACTCTTTTATTTTTACTACAAAACCAAATAGCATTTCTCAATTCCTTTCTTAATTTACGAAAAACATAATTTATATAAATTCACATGGAACAAATCTCCCGTAGAAATCTTTTAAAATCTGGCGTTGCCCTTAGTTCAGCCGCAATCATTCCCTTTGAAAAGAATATTACCAATATTCCAAAGTCAAATTTTAGTTTTTGTCTCAATACCAGTACCATCATGAAGCAAAATATTGGTTTGATGGCGGAAATTGAATTAGTGGCAAAAGCGGGTTACAATGGCATTGAAATTTGGATTCGTACGCTTGAAGCATTCGTTAAAGAAGGCGGAAATTTGAAAGATGTAAAACAGAAAGCAAGTGATTTGGGTATCATTATTGAAGATGCAATTGGTTTTGCTCCGTGGATTGTGAACGACCCAAATGAACGTCAAAAAGCCCTTGAACAAACCAAACGAGAAATGGATATGTTGGCTCAAATAGGATGTAAACGGATTGCAGCTCCTCCTTTTGGAGCTACTCAAGGAGTTGAAATTAATTTACGTCAAGCAGCGGCACGCTATCGGGCAGTTTGTGATTTAGGAGATTCAATGGGGATTTTGCCTATGCTCGAACTATGGGGATTTTCAGCAAACCTTCACTTATTCGGAGAAACGCTTTTTGTTGCTTCCGAAAGTGGACACCCAAAAGCCTTAATTTTGGCCGATGTTTACCACCTCCACAAAGGCGGTTCTGAATTGAATGCTTTAAGTTTTTTGAGTGGAAATCATGTCCAAGTTTTCCACATGAATGATTACCCAGCCATTCCAAATCGTGAAACCCTCAACGATAGTTTTAGGGTTATGCCAGGCGATGGCGTTGCTCCGATGGACAAAATCCTAAAAATGCTTCACGATAAAAATACGCCAATTGTGCTTTCTGTCGAACTTTTTAATGAAGATTATTGGAAAAAAGACCCAATGGAAGTAGCAAAATTGGGGTTAGAAAAAATGAAAATGTGCGTTGAAAAGGCCTTAAAATGAGTAATCAAACGATGATTAGTAAGTGTTTTTGTGGCTCTAATGATACTTTCGAGCAATGTTGTAAACCCATTATTGACAGAATAGAACCCGCTCCGACTGCCCAAGCCTTAATGCGGTCACGGTATTCCGCTTATGTGATTATTGCCTCCCAATATTTGATTGACAGTACCCATATTTCACAAAGAGCAAATTATTCAAAAGCCGATATTGAAGCGTGGGCAAAGGAAAGTCACTGGCAAAAATTAGAAATAATTGACTGTAAAAAAGGGCTTTTGAATGATTCGATAGGCGAAGTTGAGTTTAAAGCCTATTACAAAGACTCAAAAAATATCCTTCAAATTCATCACGAAAAGTCTGTTTTTAAGAAGGAAAGTGGGGATTGGTTTTATGTGACGTCAGTTTGAGATTTTCAAGAATTAAAAAACGAAATTATCTAATATTAGGCAGAATCTTTTAAGGTTGCACTTCTCCGAAGTGGTCTATAAAATATTTATTATATTCTACAAAGGTTGCACATCTCCGATGTATAACCCGACACAATTTCGGAGAAATTTAACCTTTGTAGCACAAGAAATAATCTCGCATTACAGGCTTCGGAGAAGCCTAACCTTAATTTCCGCTTTTGTTGGTGTTTTCCACTAACAATCGGACAAACAGTTTAGTATCTGACTATCAAATCAGTTAAAGATATAGCATATCCATCCGATTGCTTTCGCACGTATCGTTGGTAGGAAACACCAAATGATGGCGGACGAACTTGGAACATAAACAAAATGAACCATGAAAGGTAAGTTATTAACAATTCTTTTTTTATTTTTTATAATTCTTATCGTTGACTATAAACTCTCGTTTTATGGAAAGAATTACGGTCTATTAAGTGTTCAATTACCATACGGTTTTAATACTGATTTTGACAAATTAGACGGGTTTAAAATAGAAGAAGAAGGTTTTGTTCAAGTAATTGGTAAAGGCGATAAGATAGAAGATAATATTGTAATTAGTGAAATAATTGAATACGCTTATGACTCTTTTGGATTGTATTGTAAAATACGAGACGTAAATCAACATTTGTATGTAATTAGTGTTGTTTATGATGATAATAGACCAATGGGTAATAAAATATTATTTAGTTTGATAAATTTTAATAAATTAGGTAAGGAGTTAAATTGGATAACAGTTCTAAATAATTCAAGTATTCAACTATTAGAAACATTTAGAATAATTTTATTAATTTTAATCCTCGTAACGTTATTTTCTTTGGTTAGAAATTCATTTAAGTAATTTTGATTTTAGATTAAGGTTAGGACACAGCTTTATTATACGTCTTAAAACCTTTCAATAAAACTCAACTCCATCCAAACCTTTTCCCCCAAAAATCAGTTAATTTTACAGATATTTTCTCGCCACGAATGGCTTTTGATTCTTAAGAGTCAAGCGATTCGTGGCTATTGTTGTTTGTAATAATTTAAATTATGCTGGTTAAAGATTTCCTTACCCTCTATCGTGAAGATGGCTTCGTGCAGACGATTATAGAGCAAATAAAACGCCCGAATGAATATCCGCATATCCAAATAAAAGGACTTGTCGGTAGTCTTGATGCGGTGATTGCTTCCGCCTTTTTCCTTCAAAATCCTAAGCAGACGCATCTATTCGTACTTTCAGACCGTGAAGAAGCCGCTTATTTCATCAATGATTTGCAAAATTTGGTAGGAGAGGAAAACGTGCTTTCTTTCCCGATGTCCTACAAGCGTGCGTATGTATATGAGGATGTCGATAACGCAAATGTGCTAATGCGAGCGGAA
>JACMRQ010000090.1 GCA_014376355.1 Arcicella sp.
GTGGCACTCGGAAATCATGATTGTCAAGGTAATCCAAAAGCTCAAATTGATTATTCCAACAAAAGCCCACGTTGGAAAATGCCATCCCGTTATTTTACCTCAGTGAAAGTCATTGATGATATGACCAGTGTGCGTTTAGTATTTATTGACTCTAATCCTTTTGTAAAAGAGTATCTTCAAAATCCAAAAGCCTATTCCGATATTGCCATCCAAGATACGCAAAAACAATTAGTTTGGTTAGATAGTGTTTTGACAAATGCGAAGGAAAAATGGAAGATTGTCATTGGTCATCATCCCATTTATTCGGCTGGTTTTGGACACGGCAATCAGGATGAATTAATTAGTCAAATAAAACCAATTTTAGAAAAAAATCATGTTCAAATGTATTTCTGTGGACATAGCCATAGTTCTCAATACCTTAGACGTTCCGATAGTTCAGTAGATTACGTGGTAGCTGGTGCGGGTTCTTCTACTATTGAATTGGTAAAACAGGAAGGCTCAGTTTTATTCGGCACAATAATACCAAGTTTTACACTGATTTCTTTATCCAATAATTTACTCAAAACCACTTTTATAGATTCGACTGGACAAAATTTGTTTAGCTCTCAAAGGGGATTTTGAATTGATAAGTACCTCTTTTATCCTTGCTTAAACTCTTCATAGTCATCAACTTCTCATGTGTTTTAATCCACATTAAAAAATACCTTCTGTTACTTTCCCCAATTTATCTTCTTTAATTTAGAGAAAGTACAATGATTAAAAACCGTACGTAACCACTTGATAAAAGCTACTTAGTTGAATTACTTGCGATGGATATATTGCAAAAGTGGATAGATTTTTGGCTTATACCCATTAAAAAGCCGTAAAATTTTGACAATCAAATCATTACGTCGGTATTTATGATCCAAAAGAATGCTTTTGTGTCTCCAAACATAAAGTCAAATATCAATGCAAAAAAAGCAAAAACTTTCGACATAGATAAGTTCTAAATTATTATGTTCCCCACTATTTTGGGGTAATCTGTTTTGAATTGTTGGGCTTTAAGATTGAATGAAATAGTGATTAATATCATCAAAAACCGAATATCTTTAAACAGTAAGGAGGCATTTAAAAGGAAGACTTCACACGATGCAAAGCCTTCCGTAATCAATGGCATTTACTTTTACACCCAAAGTGTCGAAAGCCTGTTCTTCCATTTTATTGGTATTTTTCAAAATTCCGTAGGCTGTTGCCGTTGAAGTTCAATCATAGACATTTTTTCCATCATAGTACAAATTATTGTAAACGATAAACTGATTATACCAGCCGTATATTGATCCAAGGCAAAGTCAGTACGTTCTGCAAAATACAGTAAATTACCTCCAACCAATGAAATTAGGGCATTTTTAATGTATTTATTATTCCCTAAAAATCTTGAAGGAACAGTATAACCAATCGTAATTTCACGCAATTTCATGTAAGTTTTGCTCGTCGTGTAGGCATAAACACGGTCGTTGATGACACCTCCAACTCTTCCATCAAATTAGAAACTTAACGTTAAGTTTTTGTAAGCAAATTTATTATTAACTCCCCGAACAAAATCAGGAGTTGCTGGATCGATGGGAGAATTGTATTGAGGCACATTTTGACCTTCAAACCTTAGACCCCAGATATTTGTCCGACGAAATTTTCCATCTTCATCGTAAGTCTTATTTCCATAGGTATACTGATAGTTTATACCGTGACCATATTCACTCTGACGCTCAGGAATTGCCAAAAAACTTGGCTCAATTATCGTACTGGTATTGAAATCAACCGAGAATTTTCGTTTATCTTTCGAGCCTTTTTTAGTTGTTACTAAGATTGCTCCATTTTGTCCACGGAAACCGTAAAGAGCCGCTGCATTTGGTCCTTTCAGAACGGTAAAATTTCAGTATCATCTGCACTCATATTCCAAGTATCTGAGTTAATTGGAACACCGTCAATTACAAAAAGCAAATCAGATTAATTGTGGACGACCCAACATTTCAGCCGAAGAAGCAACGGTTAAACCTGCAACTTTACCTACTTAGGAGTTTATCGGATTGGGTTCACGGGCTTTCGTCAAGTCAGAGCCTTTTACATCCTGCGTTGTACAACCAATAGAACGAGCCTCTTTTTTGATACCCAAAGCAATAACTAAAATTTCGTTGTGTTCTTGTGTTTTGGCAAGAAGTGTTATCTCTAATGTGAGGTTTTATTACCCACTAAAATTTCCTGATTAGCAAAACCGATATAACGAAAAATAAGGGCAGATTTATCGTTTGGGAGCGATAATTTATAACTACCGTTCACGTCCATGGTTGTTCCACGATTTGTTCCTTTCAATAAAATGCTCACGCCAGGGATTGCGAAGCCATCTTTTTCTATTACTTTTCAAGTAATAATTTGGTTTTGGGAAAAAACAATATCACTCAACATGAGGAAAGTAATGAGCTACATGCCTACATAATTTAGTAAAAATTTAGGTTTTATATTTGATATTTTTGGGTTTATAAAGATGCAAAAATACCCTTGTGCTTTTACCTTATCTTTACTAAAATAGTATCATTTTGAGGGATTTAGATTATCAAATAATTAACTTGAATTTATGAACAAGAATAATTACATAAAATATTTAATCATCAACATATAAGTTTAAATCACTAAAAATCAACACTTTAAAATGACTATTAATATAAAAGAAGCATCCATTCGAGATTTGTCAGGCATCTTAAATCTCTATTCACTTGTCTTGGATAAAGGAAATATATTAACAGAAGAACAAGCCGAAATACTCTTCAAAAAGATCTAGACTTATCCAAATTACAAAGTTTATGTGGCTGAGAGTGAAAAATATATTGTGGAAACTTTTGCCTTGTTAATTATAGATAACTTGGCCCATCAAGGCAGTCCTTCTGGTGTGGTGGAAGACGTTGCGGTACTGAGTGAATTTCAAGGAAAAGGAATTGGAAAACTAATGATGGAATTTGCGATGGAAAAATGCAGAGAAGTGGGTTGCTATAAATTGACTCTATCAAGTAACTTGAAAAGAACTGAAGCTCATGCTTTTTATCAGTCATTAAATTTTGAAAAGCATGGTTTAGTTTTCAGCTTAATTTTTTGGAATGAAGTCCATTATTTATATCGTAACCTACCAGTTCTCTTACTGTTACAGATTGTGGTAGGTTCTAAAATTTTTAAATAATTTCCGTAAAGTTTAAAAAATTTGTTCTTGAACTTTCTTAATATTTCCAATTTTAATTTTAAAATTTGAATTCAATTTTCGATTAAAATAAAAGAAAGAAACTGTAATAGATATTATACAAATGATGGGTAATATTTGGGCTAAATCAGTCAGAAAATTCAACCAAGAAATTTGTTGATTTCCGAAATTCTGATAAATTAAAATGATAACTGTTACGAGATACCCACTAAAATCTGCAAGATAAAATAGGAATCCTACATTCCCTTTTTCTTTTAAAACTGCCAATAAACGGTCAAATAACATTCCATTATAGGGGACATACGCCATGTAAAGCCCAATTCCTAAAGACAC
>JACMRQ010000091.1 GCA_014376355.1 Arcicella sp.
GGCAAAAATGTTTTCGCAACCCACTACAACGGGATCGGCACGTTTTCAGGCAATCGGCGGAAATCATTCTGCTTTGGGGGCAGACGTTAGTTCAGCAGCAGGTAATCCAGCGGGATTAGGGTTTTTCACTCGTTCAGAATTCAGTTTTACGCCTGCTTATCAGAGCATTAGTAATAGTTCAATTTACGCAGTTGAGCCAAATCGTACTACCAATTCAAACGTAAATAATTTTAATATTGCCAATATTGGCGTTGTTTTTGGTGGAGGTGAACCTACTTATCGGGAAGGTTGGAGAGGCTCATTTGCTATTTCCTATTCAAGGCAAAATACACTTTTCAACAACATCCAATTTAGTGGTACGGGAGACCCTTCAATAAAACCTCCAATTACTATAACCTCAATAACAGACAGTTATGCTGAATCTGTAAATAGTCAAATTCAAAGCGGAAATTTAACGCAAAATGGTTTAGTGAGTGGCTTGAACAATGGTGCTCCGAATAATTTTCCAAGTAGTGCCAGTTTGTATTATTGGGGATATTTAATTAATGCCGTAAATAACTCTAATAATCCTTTTCAAGGAATTGAACCTAACTCAATTCCTACACAAAAGCTTGACTTTCAATCAACAGGACGAGTTAGTCAGTGGACAATTGCATACGGAGGAACTGCCAACGAGCATTTTTATATTGGTGGTAGTTTAGGAATTCCGAGTTATCGTTATGAGGCAGTAAAGAATTTTTCAGAAACTTATCAAACTTATCAGGAAATTAAAGGGTTTACCGATACTCGTTTATTAACTTCAAGTGGAAGTGGTATTAATTTAACGATTGGGGCAATTATAAAACCAAGTGACAAAATTCGTTTTGGGTTGACGGTCGTAACCCCAACTTGGTATGATGTTGATGAAACAAGTTCAACCTCATTAAATGTGAATGTTGATCCTAATAAAGGAATAAATTTAGGAGCAAATCCAGACCAAACTATTTTATCCCGATTAGGTACTGTCGGATATAAAACGGCTAAAAAGGGGAATGATATTTTTATTACCAGTATTCCAAAACTTTCAACCGAAACGTATCAAGATAATTACCAACTTAGAACACCTTTAAAAGTAAGCGGTGGGGCAGCAGTATTTTTCAAGAAAAAAGGTTTTCTTTCTGCCGATATTGAATATGTAGCCTACAAAGGAATGAATATCAGCACACAAGACCAAAACTCTCCCATTTACGGTGATTTGTCCAATTCAACGGATAATGTCAAATTGTTTTATAATAATGTCCTCAATATGAAAGTTGGCGGAGAATATAGAATGGGAAATGTAAGTTTGAGAGGAGGCGTTAATTTTTTACAAAATCCTTACAGTACAGCGTTTGATAGAATTAAAACAATTGACCGTTCACAGATGATTTACTCGGCGGGTGTTGGATACAGAACAAACGAGTTCTACGTGGATGTGACTGGTATGTATGGAAGCACACAAGCTTCATACTCGCCTTACAGCTTGGCAAGTAGTTCTGACTTTGCTTCGGCAAAAATCAATAATAGCTATGTGAAAGGATTGGTAAGTTTTGGGGTATTTTTCTAAAAAACTTTAAATTTCACAGTATTAATTTTAAAAGAAAAGCCTTTTCAGAATATCTGAAAAGGCTTTTCTTTTAAACTATTTTATCCAACAACCACAAAATCTGCTCTACGTCAATACTTCCATCTATCTGAATATCAGCCTGTTCGTAATATTGAAGACGGTCTTCATAGCGTTTTTTAATATTAGCTAAAAGGTCTTCCTCAGTAGTTTTTTTGTTAATTAACGGACGATTATCACTATCAGATTTTTGAATTCTTTTCAATAAATCTTCTGGCTGAACATTCAAAAAAATACTCGTTCCATTTGATTTAATAAAATCCATTCCACCATGAAAACAAGGCATTCCTCCACCCGTTGCCACAATTAGTTTGTGATTTGATTGAATTTCTTTCAAAATCTTATTCTCGATCAAGCGGAAATAATCTTCTCCTTTATATTGAAAAATATCAGAAACGGTCGCAACTTCTTTAATTTCAATTAAATCATCGGTATCAACAAATTGAAAATCAAGCCGTTTGGCAAGTTGCCTGCCTAATGTACTTTTACCTGATGAGGGCATTCCTATTAAGAAAATGTTTTTCATTTTAAATTACTTAACTAATACTAAAATTTCTTCCTTGGTAGGAACATCAGCATGAGCCCATTTTCCTTTCACAATTCCATCTTTAACTAACCATAAAGTTGGGTTCGCCCTGCCAATGGTCTTCAAAACCTTTGTATCTGAACTTAATGCAGGAATTCCTAATTGAAATTCGTGACGAAAATTTTCAACTTCTTCTTCGGGCGAACCACTCAAAAGCCATACTTTTACGTCTGTTCTTTCCAAATTTTTCGATAATTCACGAATTTTATCCATATCGTCCGTACTTGCTTTTGCCACTACAGGAACAATAATCATCAACTTATTCCCCACAAAACTTTCTGCCTTATAATCAGTAGAATCGCCATCTTTCCAAATATTATAATCCGTAATTTTTGCTTTGGCGGCATCTTCATTCAAAGTAATCATTTGCTTGAACTTGTAGGTAGTATCCGTAGGCATATCATTTAACTCTAAGGATTTACCGTCTTTTTCGTAGATATACTTAAACTTCAACGGCTCTGATGGCTTCATATTTTTCGGTATATTTTGTCCAATTGCGTATGGAAGTCCATCGTAAGGAGGGAGAAATTTAATAGCGTAAATCGCTAAGAATGCACAAAAAACAGTTGATGCTCCCACCCACATTCCTGTTTTTTTATCGGCAAAAACATTCCGTTGCCAAAGGATTATCAAGATAAAAAATAACAAAACCATATCCTTCAAAAAAGATGTCCAAGGCTTCAATTTAATGGTTTCGCCAAAACAACCGCAGTCAGTTACTTTATTGAAATATGCCGAATAGAAAGTTAAGAAACCGAAGAAAATAACAGTTGCTAACAATATCCAAGAAGCGGTTTTGAGTTTATATTGTACCAATAAACAAACGCCCAAAACTAATTCCAAAGCACATAAAAAGATGGAAAAATACAAAGCGTAAGGAACCCAAAAGTGCCAAAAACCTGCCATAAAAGGGAAATCTGTAGCGAACACATCAAAATATTCTTCTAATTTAATTTCAGTTCCAACGGGATCGTTGAGTTTAATCAGTCCCGAAAAAATAAAGATAATACCAACAAAAATTCTGGAAAAATGAGCTAAAAACTTCATAATGTGTAATGATAAATTTGTGAGTTTTACTAAATTAGTGCTTAAAAATTTGAAATGTTGTTAATGAAAAGTTAAAGGTATATTTTACAATTTCATTTTAATCATACAAAAAACTGCATAATTCATCATATCCTGATAATTCGCTTCCACACCTTCTGAAACTAACGTAACTCCTTGATTATCTTCAATTTGTTTAGTTCTAAAAATCTTCATTAAGATTAAATCTGTCATCGAACTCACCCGCATATCACGCCATGCTTCGTCATAATCGTGGTTTTTATCTTTTTGCAGATTCAACGTTTCTTCCACTTGTTCATCGTATAAATTGCTCAATTCTTGTTCCGAAAATTCATTTTGTTCTGAATTCACTAACTTTTTTTGAATCAGAGCAATCACACAATAATTGATAATCCCGATGAATTCCCCTTCAATACCATCCTCAATTTTTTGAACACCTTTTTCTTGAATTGAACGAATGCGTTGAGCTTTAATAAATATCTGATCAGTAAGGCTCGGTAATCTCAAAACACGCCAAGACGAGCCGTAATCCTTGTTTTTCTTCTGGAATAAGGTTTTGCAAATGGAAATAATTTGTCGGTATTCTATTTCTGTTTTGGTCATTATTTTTAGGTTACGCCAGCACAAAAGTACTCAACGTTTTATAGACATCATTGATGTTTTCGCCTTTGCGGAAATCTTTTTGAATTGGATTATCAGAACCTTTTATCCAAATCAAAATCTCAGCGTCAAGGTCGAGAAGACTGGCAGAGCGTTTTGAGAAATAATTGATTGACTTATAAGGAATCGTCATAAAGTCGGTTTTCGAGCCTGTAACGCCTTGTTTATCTACCAAAATCAATCTTTTGTTCGTGAAAACAAACATATCCCGAATCAATTTGAAAGACTTGATAATGGTTTCGCCATCAATTAAAATTGATTCAAATTCGTGTGCTATTTTTTCGGGGGAAACTTCCGAAGAATTTCCCATCAAAGCGTTTAAAAGTCCCATGATGTTTTTTTATCAAATGTTGAATAGTTTTGTAAAAATACGGCTGTGAGTTGGAATTTACAATATTCTGGTTGAATTGCTGATGCTAAAATTTTGAAATTTATGTTGATAGTAAGAATACAATTTAACCAGAATATTGTAAATTAGATTATTCATACTCAACCTCAAAAATGCTAATCACCTTAAAACGAACCCTCCTTGACCTAACAAAACCTCGCATCATGGGGATTTTGAATATCACACCCGATTCTTTTTATGAAGGAAGTCGCTTTACTGATTTGTCGAATATTTTAATCCAAACTGAAAAAATGCTTTCGGCGGGAGCAACTTTTTTGGATATTGGCGGACATTCAACTCGCCCAGGAGCTACGCCCGTTAACGAGGAAGAAGAACTCAAGCGAGTTGTGCCAGTTGTGGAGGCAATTATTCAAAATTTTCCCGAAGCCTTTATTTCAATTGATACTTTCCGCTCAACGGTGGCTCAACAATGCGTTGAAGTGGGAGCCGTAATGGTTAATGATGTTTCGGGGGGAATTTTGGATGATAAAATGTTTGAAACGGTGGCAAAACTAAACGTGCCTTACGTATTAATGCACATGAGAGGCACCGTTGAAACCATGACACAAATGACGCATTATGATGATTTGGTAACCGATATTTTGGATGATTTACAGAAGAAAATTTATCAATTACGACAATTAGGACAAAAAGATATTATTATAGATTTAGGCTTTGGATTCGCCAAAACAGCCGACCAAAACTATGTATTACTCAAGCATTTAGAAGATTTTAAACTCTTGGATTGTCCAATGTTGGTCGGTGTTTCAAGAAAGTCAATGATTTGGCGAAAACTTAATATTTCACCCAATGATTCACTCAATGGTTCAACGGTCTTGAACACGGTTGCGTTAACGAAAGGGGCAAATATTTTACGAGTCCATGATGTGAATGAAGCAGTTGAAGCGGTTAAATTAATGGCATTTTTGGGGTAAAATACTGGCTATTTTTTATAAAAACTGATGGCATGACTCAAAGTCATGCCATCAGTAAAAGCGATTATATCAATAACTTAAGTAGTTATCAGCAATGAAGCCAATAGATAATCGGCAATTAATACAGCAATACAACTATTTGTTACCGCCTTAGTACTTGACTGACCTACTTCCAAAGCTCCTCCACTCGTAAAATATCCTTGAAAAGCAGAAATTGTTACGATTAAAAACGCAAAAACTACTGCTTTGATTAAGGCAAAAGGCACATTGAAAGGCTTGAATTCATATTGAATTCCTTGAATATATTCTTGTGGAGCAATTGCTCCTGTTAGCCATCCAGCCAAATATCCACCCCAAATAGCAAGAAAAGCTGCTAAGGTTACTAACATCGGAAATACAATAATTGCGGCAATTATTTTAGGTAGAACCAAATAAGAGGTAGAGTTTATTCCCATTACTTCCAATGCATCAATTTGCTCTGTGATTCGCATAGTACCTAATTCTCCAGCGATATTTGAGCCTACTTTTCCTGCCAACACGATACCCGTAATGGTTGGAGCAAATTCTAAAATGGTAGAATCTCGCACGATTAAACTGATAATATAATGAGGCACAAAAGGGTTATCTAAATTGGCAGCAGTTTGTACACACGTAACCGCACCCAAAAAGAAAGAAACGATGGATACAATCAATAATGAACCAATCCCGATGAGAACGGCTTCATCGAATACTAACCCAAAATAGACTTTAAATTTTTCCCTGTTTGTGAAAAGTTTTCCAATAAAAATTAAATATCGACCTAATACTGTCATTTTTTTAGTTTTAGAAGTTGAAGGGATTATAATAGTTAAAGAGTTAATGAAGTTAAATAGTTCGTTATTGAAACTTCTTTAACTTTGTAACTTATAAAGCAAAGATAATGAACAAAACGATAGTAGTAACGGGTGGCACAAAAGGTATTGGTAGAGCCATTGTTGATAAATTTGCCAGTGAAGGCTTCACTGTGATAACTTGTGCAAGAACCGAGGAAAATAATTTTCCAGAAAATATCCATTTTTTCAAAGCAGATATGTCTAAGAAAGTGGAAGTATTAGCTTTTGCAAATTTTGTCAAAACTACTGTAAACCAAGTAGATATACTCGTAAACAACACGGGATTTTTCTTGCCTGGACAAATTCATAACGAAGAAGAAGGCACTTTGGAAGCTATGATTGAAACCAACCTTTACAGTGCCTATAACCTCACTAGAGCCTTGATTGGTGATATGATTGAACGAAAAAATGGTTATATTTTTAATATTTGTTCAACAGCAAGCATCACGGCGTACACCAACGGAGGTTCATATTGTATCTCGAAGTTTGCGATGTTAGGCATGAGTAAAGTCTTGCGAGAAGAATTAAAGCCGCATCATGTACGGGTAACAAGTATTTTACCAGGGGCAACGCTCACCAACTCATGGGCAGGTGTGGAATTGCCAGCCGAAAGATTTATTGCTCCTGATGACATTGCTCAAGTGGTATGGACGGCATACAATTTGCCAGATTCTACGGTTTTAGAGGAGATTTTATTAAGACCAATGTTGGGAGATTTGTAGGATTAAAACGCAATCCCTAGTTCCAATCCAAAACTTGGAGCCTGTAATTTTGAAGATACCTTTTCTATTTTATTCAAAAATATGGGCTTAAAATAATCCACTCCAATTTGTTCAGTAGCATTAAAATCTTTGCTAATAATATCATTTTCCCGCTTAACAACGAACCAATAAGCGGCCTTTAGTTTAATAAAAATAGTCTCATTCTCATTTAACCATACTGTTTTTTCAATAATAGGTCCTGCCAAAATACTATTCAAATAAGCATCAATAACCTTATTTTCGTAAAGGTTTTTTATATCAGGAGCCTGTTTTGCAAAATCATCTATTTGTCGATTTATTTCCTCTAATTTTTCGGGTAAAATACCCTTAATTAACCGTTTGGGAGTATCTTGAAGCGTAGCATTAAAGGTTTGAACAGTTCCACCCACCGAAAAATTATTTCCTAAAACTAACTTTAGTTCTCCTCCAAATTTAATTTTAGGTTGTGCTACATCTCTTAAATATCCTAATTCATCAATGTAGTCATTTTTAATTCTCTGTAATATCTCAAAAACTAAATTCTGATAACGTTTAGGCGTAAATCCTACGAAAGCAGCAAATTGCAATCTTCTGTATTGCAATTCATACCCAGCGTGAATCCCAATCGGGAATTGTGAACCTGCATAAATACGGTGCTGAAAATTAGAACCTCCCGAATAATCTATATTAGATTTTTGAGAAAATACAGAAAAGGTAGATAACGATATAAGTAATAGAAAAATATTTTTCATAAATGATTAAGATAACATTTGTTGCTAATGCCAAAACGATTTTCGCAGAGTCTTATTACACAGGAAGTTTATGAATTAAATTACCTTGATTTATAAACCATCAACTTTAATCACACAAAACATTAAAATGAAAAACCTAATTCTATTCCAAAACCTGGTGCTTGAAGTTGTGATGAAATCTTATCAATTTTTCTCAGGAACAAAGGCTTAAAAGATTCAATTGCCAGTAATTCGTCGGTTGTGAAATCTTGGCTATTGAGGTCATTTTTTCGACTTGCCAAAAACCAATAAGTCAGTTTTGTTCTTACAAAAAGGGTTTTGTTAGAATTTATCCAGAAGGTTTTTTCAATTACAGGACTTACTAAAACAGTATTCATAAAAGCCTGAACTTGCTTATTTTCATAAATATTTCTGGCATCTGGTTGATTACTCAAAAAGCTTTCAATGTAAATAAGGTTTTCAGGCAAAATACCAGCCGTAACACCTCGAGGCGTATCATTGATAGTTGCACTGAAAGTTTGAGCGGTTGCTCCAATAGAGACTCCTTTCCCAATATCTAATTTTAATTCACCACCAAACTGAGTTTTTGGACTCGCAAAATCTTTTAAATACTCGAGCTCTCCCTTATATTCAGGCTTAATTTTTTGTAAGATTTCAAATACAAAGTTTTGGTAATTTTTAGACATAAATCCCACAAAACCACCTATTATCAAACGCTTGTATTGTAATTCATATCCAGCATGAACACGTAAAGGAAACATTGAACCTACATAGATACGATGATGAAAATTAGTATTTTCAGAATTTTGAGAGAAGGTTGAAAAATAAGAGAAACATAAGATTAAGAGGAAAATTTTCTTCATGAGACTTTATTAAGAGGTAGCGTTATAGACAAGACGTAAAGGTAAGGTTTATGGTGTAAAAAATCTTATCATATTGTAAATTTTGTAGGTAGTTCACCAGTATGAAGTTAAATTCTATCTATTTTGACTATTATTAATTGCTTACCATGCTAAACCAAAATTGGCTTTACCACTTTTCCTGCCACATCTGTCAAGCGATAACGACGACCCTGGTGTTTGAAAGTCATCCGCTCATGATCAATCCCCATGAGGTGCATAATTGTTGCTTGAAAATCATGAACATGAACGGGGTCTTTCAACACATTATATCCAAATTCGTCGGTTTCTCCGTAAGTAAAACCCTTTTTTACACCCGCACCTGCCATCCATACGGTGAAACATCGTGGGTGATGGTCACGTCCGTAATTATCAATTGTTAGTTTTCCTTGTGAATAATTAGTTCGTCCAAATTCACCTCCCCATACTACGAGCGTATCGTCCAACATTCCCCGCTGTTTCAAATCTTTTATTAAGGCAGCAGAGGCTTGATCAACATCTTTTGCAAGCCCTTTAATGGCGGTTGGCAAGTTTCCGTGATGATCCCAACCTTGATGATACAACTGAATAAACTTTACATCTTTCTCCGCTAATTTTCTGGCTAATAAGCAGTTAGCAGCAAAAGTACCAGGCTTTCGAGCATCTTCACCATACATATCAAAAATATAATCGGGTTCTTTCGAAATGTCTAAAGTTTCAGGAACGGAAGTTTGCATTCTGTATGCCATTTCGTACTGACTTACTCTCGAATTTATTTCAACGTCTTTTACATGATTAAACTGCTCGTGTTGAAGTTTTCCTAAATAATCTAACATTCTCCTGCGAGATGTTCTATCCATACCATTTGGGTCGTTTAAGTATAGGACAGGGTCTTTTCCCGACCGAAACATAACGCCCTGATGCTCGGAAGGCAAGAAACCATTTCCCCATAATTTGGCGTAAAGTGGTTGGTCAAAATTATTTGAACGAGAGAGCAGTACGCAAAAATTAGGCAAGTTTTTATTATCCGAACCCAGACCATACGAAACCCAAGAACCAATACTCGGACGACCTGCTTGCTGACTTCCCGTTTGAAAAAACGTTACGGCTGGGTCGTGGTTAATGGCTTCAGTATTCATGGTTTTGATAAAAGTCAATTCATCGGCAATTTGATGATGATGAGGCAATAAATCGCTCATCCAAGCACGAGATTGACCATATTGAGCAAATTGTGTTTTACCAAAAGCTAATGGAAATGACTTTTGATTAGACGACATCCCCGTCAATCGCTGATTTCCTCGAACAGAATCAGGTAATTGTTGACCAAACATTTCTTTGAGTTTGGGTTTATAATCAAACAATTCCAATTGAGACGGAGCTCCTGACTGAAATAAATAGATAATTCGCTTGGCTTTGGGGGCAAAATGTGGTGCTTTCATGCCGTCTCCTGCAAGAGCTTCCATTGGATTAAGCATTGAACCCAAAGCAGCTGCTCCAAGCGTTAAACCCGACTTAAATAAAAATTCCCGACGGCTTAATTGATGTTCAACTTCCTGTATGTGATTTTTCATTTATTTTACCGCTTAATAACTGTGCCATCAAAATTTATCAACGTCATCGCCAAAACAGTGTTTGCTGCTAATTCATTCTGATTCAATGTTTTATCAATAACAGATTCACCAACACTCAATAATTCTTTTACTCGATTAGGATTTTTTTGAATGTCTAATAATTCTTCTTGATACATTTCTTTTAAAATATTTACTTCCTCTTTCCGTGGATAACGTGATTCCATCGCTTTATATGCGAACGTGATGCGTCCCTCTTGCGTATTACCTCCCTCCCGCATCATTCGTTCAGCTAATTTACGGGCAGCTTCATTATATTGCGGGTCATTCATCATTACCAAAGACTGCAAAGGAGTGGATGTTTTTTGACGTTTTACTACACAAAAATATCGTTCGGGCGAATCAAAAGTAATGGCTGAAGGTGGCGGAGAAGACCGCTTCCAAATCGTATAAAGCCCTCTTCGGTACAATGAATCGCCGTGACTTTGTTTATAAGTTGTTGCATTTCGAGTTGCCAAAGCTTCCCAAATACCAGCGGGTTGGTAGGGATAAACGCTCGGACCACCAATTTTATGAACCAATAAACCACTTCCTTCCAACACTGCATCTCGAATTTGTTCATGCGAATAACGGTAACTTGGTCCACGAGCCAACAGACTATTCTCGGCATCTATTTCCATTAAATCTTGCCTTTTGAAAGATGATTGTTGATACGTTGCCGACATCACAATGAGTTTTTGCATGGCTTTTACGTCCCATTTTGATGTTCTAAATTGTGTTGCCAACCAATCCAATAATTCAGGATGTGAAGGCATTTCACCTTGATTTCCAAAATCATCAGCCGTTCTTGAAAGACCGTATCCAAAATAATTTTGCCAAAAACGATTCACTACTACTCTGGCAAACAAGGGGTTATGTTCATCCAAAAGCCATTGGGTGAGTCCCAAACGGTTTTTAGGAAGATTATCATCGAAGGGCAAAATTCTATTAATTACGCCGACGCCAACTTCGGTAGTAGGCGAATCATACGATCCACGATTTAGGATAAATGTTTTACGAGGTATTTTGAGTTCGCTCATTACCATTACTTCCCGAATATCCGTCAGTAATTCCGTTTCTTTAGCCCTAAGTTTTATTAGATTACGAGCATAAACATCAAAATAAGGGTCAAAATTGAGTTGGTAATATTCAAAAAGTGATAGGTATTGTTGTTGCGTCCAATCTTTTTTGGTCATTTTCAAAATGGATGAAACTTGTTCCTTATTTTTAGCTATTCCTTCAACTTCAATGGGAGCGAGTTGTCGAGCATAAACTTTAAATTCATCAATGGCAAGATTATCAGTTGTTTCACGGAATTCCTTTCCAATCATTAGTGGCATATCTACCCAATGCGTTTTTTTCTCTCCGTAAGTTATTGACTTTGTAAGATTATCAGTCAATAAATTGGCTTTCATCTCTTTACCTTCAAGATAAATTTTTACGCCAGATGCCTTGCTACTTCCATCATAGGTGAGTGTAATATTCTGCCATTTTTTAGGCGTAATCTTGTCAATCGTAATAAAATCAATGCAGTTGGCGGGCCAAACATAACTAAAACTAACCTGTAAAGTACCGTCTTTTAATAGCCAACAACGGTATCCACGAAGTCCATCAAACTCTCCATTTGTTGAATTAAAAATAGGACCATGTTCTCCCGCTTTCAAGAGGTTTATCCAAATACTTACCGAAAAAGGTTGATTCCTTTCAAAATCTAAGGATTTATGAAAATCAATTCCACATTCGCCTCTTAACAATAATCCATTCCCAATGACTCCTTTAATAAATTTCGGTCGTCTGTCCCAGTCTCCTGAAATATAAGCATTTACAGAATCAATTGCTCTATTTTCATAAGCCGATGGCGTGATTTTTACGGTTTGTTTTTTCGTTTTTTTATCAATAGATTTATCCGTTTTTAAGATATTTCTCTCAAAAGGAAAATCTGCCCTAAGTTGTTTTTTACTAATTGCAAATTTTTCTGGATTCTTTTGTGCTTCCACAATCCATTTATCAAAATTAGTTTTATAAATAGGATTGAAAAGATTTATAGCTTTTTCCTGCGGAGTAATTTGCGTCTGAATATATTTTAATTTCGCTTCAACTTCAGGCGTTGACATCATTACCGTTGGCGAGGCTTCACCATTATACGGCACAATTCCTGATTCATTATTATTATTAAAAAATGCCGAAAGTTGATAGAATTCTTTTTGTGCGATTGGGTCATATTTATGATCATGACATCTGGCACATTCAACCGTTAGACCTAAAAATGCTTTTCCAAACATTCCCACTCTATCCAACACATATTCAGTACGATATTCTTCTTCAACTACGCCACCTTCTTGCGTTTGCGGATGATTTCGTAAGAAACACGTGGCTAATTTCTGTTCATTAGTTGCCTTTGGCAGTAAATCGCCTGCTAATTGATAAGTGACAAATTTATCATACGGCATATTTTTGTTGAAAGAATTAATTACCCAATCTCTCCAAGGCGAAACATTCCGCATTCCATCATCTTGATAACCATGAGAATCTGCATAACGAGCTAAATCCAACCATTCCACACCAATTTTTTCTCCGTAATGGGGTGATTTGAGAAGCTTATCGACGACTTTTTCGTAGGCATTTGGCGATTTGTCCTTCAAAAAATCATCTAATTCATAAACAGTAGGAGGCAATCCAGTAACATCCATCGAAACCCTACGCAGCAACGTTTCTTTATCGGCTTGGTTGGAATGTTTTATATCTTTTTCTTCTAATTTCCGTAGAACAAAATTATCAATTGGATTTTTCACCCATTGATTTTCATTGACTTTTGGAATATTAGGATTTTCAATTTTAGCAAAAGACCAATGTTCTTTATATTCAGCACCTTGTTGAATCCATTTAATGAGAAGGGCCTTTTCTTCATCTGTAAGTGAGAGGTTAGATTTTGGCGTTGGCATTATTTCTTCTGGGTCATGCGAGAGAATTCTTTTCACCAATTCGCTTTTGTTAATGTTGCCAGAAACAACGGCATGATGACCAGTTTTAAGTTTTTCAGTCGCACCATCGAATGTTACTAATTGTAATCCCGCCTCTACTTTGGTTTTGTCTGGTCCGTGACATTTGAAACATCTATCCGACAAAATTGGCTTGATGTGTAGATTATAATCAACAGTCTCGGGTAGTTTACCTTCAAAAGCAGCCACTTCAACGGGAATTTCTTTCCCTTCACAACCTGTCAAAACAATGCTAAAAATAATAAGAGAAATATAAATTAGTCTTCTAATTATCATAACTTTAGGATATTTCAAAAATGAATAAGTAAATATAATCTTGAAAAAGTGATAATTCAAGCGGTATTTAATATAAGGTAAAAAAAATGGAATATTTATACGCACAGAGCATGGTAAGAAATTTTAGTCAATAATTTGTGTGGAATATTCAAGAGTTCTGCGAAAGAAAAGTGGTGAGTAAATCGTAACCTTAAAACAGTTAAGAATATTATTACCTCATTCTGATAAAATATTTTTTACTTATTATTTTATAATATATAATTATTCTTATAAATACAAAAATTAAGACATTGATTGATAGGTAATTATAAAAATATTTTTTGAATATTTGCAGTAAATTAAAAATTAGCAATCAATCTTTAAGTATGAAATACTTATCTTAAACAATTAACAACTATGTCAATTAGCAAAACGTATTCTAAAAGTAAACCCGTATGTAAAGTAACTTTTGAAGTATCTGCGGATATTGTAAACGGTGCAAAATCAGTTAGTTTAGTAGGAGATTTCAACGAATGGAATCCAACGGCATTGAAAAAACAGAAAGATGGAGCTTTTAAAGCATCAATTGAATTGGAAAAAGGAAGAGAATTTGCGTTCCGTTATTTAGTAGATAATGATGTTTGGATAAATGACGAAGCAGCGGATAAATACACACCAAGTGGTGTATCGTTCGAAGAGAATTCTGTAGTGATTCTTTAAATAATTAAGAAAGGGAGACAGGAAAAGGAAAAATTTATTTTCCTTTTCCTGTCTCCCTTTCTTAATTTCCTTGTTTCTGTTTCGCTTAAACTTTAACAATTATCCTCTTTTCATACATTATCCAAAGAATTCCTAACCAAATAGTGATAACAGTCAACGCACCGACCAAGGAAGCATGATAAGGATTTGAAAAGACTGATGCAATCCAATTTTTATAAATCCACGTTTGTGAATTTACTTCCTCGCCCTTGGCATTCGTAATTTTTATCATCCTTAAAATTCTTGGAATTAATCCTGACAGAAAAAAAACTGTAATGGCATTTACGCCATAAACTACAAATGGTTTTGTCCAGCGTTGATAGCCTTTTACGTCAATTATCCAATAAAAACTTGCTAAGAAACACAATGCCAATCCAGAAGTCCAAAGCACGTAAGAACTCGTCCAAAGAGCTTTATTGATTGGGAAACCTGCTTCATCCCAAGCCCAACCCAACGCCATACACACGCATCCGAACAAGTACAAATATATTAGCTTCTCCGTCACTTCTTTATCTTTTCGTTGTAGCCAAGTCCCAGTCAAAACGCCTGAAAGTCCCGTGGCAATGGCTGGAATTGTACTTAATAATCCTTCAGGATCCCACGTTTTAGCAACTTTGTATAGATGAGCCGTTCCAAGAATTAATCTATCGAAATAAGCTCCCAAATTAAATTCAGGTTCAAAATTAGCAGGTCCATAATCAGGAACGGGAATGAGAGCCATCAGAACCCAATAGCCAATTAATATCAGCACAAAAATAATATGTTGAGTACGGTTTTTAGTAACCAGAAATATTAAGGAACAAAACAGAAATACCATCGCAATTCTTTGCAAAACTCCAAGGATGCGAACCACAGAAATATCAAATTTGGGAAATAAAGAAAGAAAAAGTCCCAAGCCAAAAAGTTTTAAGGAACGAGTAAATATTTTTATAACAGTCTTACTGTCAGCTACTTTTCCTTGAAATGCAAACGAAATTGACACGCCAACGATGAATAAAAAGAAAGGAAAAATTAAATCTGTTGGTGTACAACCGTTCCATTCGGCATGATCAAGTGGAGCATAAATGTGTCCCCAATCGCCAGGATTATTCACCAAAATCATCGAAGCAACCGTTACGCCTCGGAAAACATCAAGCGATAGTAAGCGTTTATTCATATTTTTAGTTTGTAATTCAACGAATTTACTAATTTTCATCTCGGTACAAATAAAAGACCTCCAAAATTGGAGGTCTTTTATTTGTAATGGAATATGAAAAATTAATATAATAATGTTTATTCCTCTGAAAAATCTTCTGAAATCAACTTTCTTAATTGCTGATGCGGACGAAGAATTGGACGTTTTGAAAATATGGCTTTATCACCAGAAGAATTTTTAACTTTATGAGCTAAAGTGGTGGTATCAAAATAGTTAGTTCTTACAAATTGGCTTACTTCATCATCGTTAATTACGTCACGTACCATTAAACCTTTGCCGAATCCATCGCTGTATGCGCCAATTCTGGCATCAGTCTCTGCTAAGCGAGTTTCGTTTTCAATGGCCTTTATTTCCTCTTGAAGATTCTGTTTTTGGATATGTAATGACTCTAAACTTGGCAATAATCTCAAGTCATTTTCTAAGATATTTTTCTGAATAATTTGCTCCGCTAATTCTATTTCAACTGCTTGTAAGTCACTCGTTAAAGTTTTGTGTTCTTTGCGTAAACGTTTAAGTTTAGGATCAATTTGTAGCCATCTTTGCCAGTAGCATTGCAAGACTGGAAAGGCAATTCCCAAACAAATGGCTCCTGCCAAAGCAAACAAAATTCCCGACAAAACGAATGATGCCAATGCCCATGGACTATTGACTAATTTTTCATTTAAGGCATCAAAAACTTTCATTTTCGAATCAATTTGTTGCAAAACGTCGGGCGGCAATACTGCCGATGGATTCAGTGGGTCAACTATCTGATTTTGAAGCTGTTTGATAGATTTATTAACCGATTCTTTCATCTTGTCGGTTTTGTAGGCTTCATATCTGAACCAACCCAAAATAAATAAAGTTACGACTGCAAAAACCACGGTTATACTCTTGAACCACACATACACACGCTCGGAACGAGGCGAAGGATTCTCAGAATAAGGATTTTCAATCAAACGTTCGTAAGCTGGTTTTAATAAAACCGAAACCATTGCCAAACCAGCCGCAAAAGCCCATGCTTCAAAATTATTGCGAATATTGAGGGCATAAGCCACGATTTCATGTGAAATAATCAAATCACCTAACACGAAAGATATGCCTGCGAAAAAATAAATAAATCCTGCAAAAAGGGAATATCTGTGTCCAACAGAAATCCTTTTATCGGAAAATTGTTGGATAAATCCTGCATTATCTGCTACTTGACTTTCAATTCTATCTTTATTTTTACCCGCCAAATTAACTTTCAAAAGAGGCTCCTGAAGTCCATCAAAAGCCTCTTTAAAACGAATTTTTACAACGTCAGTAACTTTTTCCACTTCAGAAAGTTCTTGTTTTTTCTCAACTAATTGTCTGGTTAGATATTCAAAATTGACTTGCGAAGACAAATATCCTTCGTAGGTATGCTTTTCTACGGACTCTAAACCGCTATGATACCCATGTTGAAAATCATAGTTTTCGGTGTGTGAGGGGTCGTTGTTTTCGCTATTCATAATCTAATAATTTAGTGCTATTATAATTCTTTATCACCAAAAAAGCCCTTCATCTGTTTATCACTCAACCGATTACGGTACTGAATGGCTAAATGATATTCACTTTCAAAAACCTTAATAAGCATATCTCTTTGGGCTTTTATTTTCGAGTTTTGGGTACTAAGTTTGGTTAATTCGGGTAGAACATTTTGCTTATCTTGTCGGTATTTTTCAATTTTAGTTTTATATTTTTCAATCTCATTTTCCCAATCTGCAACCTTTTTGATTTTATCTTTTTGTAATTGATTTCTTTTCTGAAAGATACTTAAATCATCCTTCAAAATGGTTAGATTTCCTAACAACAATTTTCCCGAAAACATAAACAAAAAGAAAATAAAAGCAAATAATGCCCAAGATTTAAGAGCAGGTTGCGTAGCATAAATCTGAGCAAAAACAAAGAAAGCCGAAGCCAAAGGCATTCCAATTTCTTCTAAAATTCTTCGCCAAGAACTTGTTTTATCATCATCATGAAGGAAAGAAATTCTACCAAATAAATTGAACATCCCTGCCCAAAACACACCCATTGCAATCAAACCACTTTGTTGAAATTGTCCATGAAGGGATTCTTCAATTAAAAAATAATTTCCTACTGCAATTCCACACGCCAATAACAAACCTACAATCGTGCGGGGCAAATGATGCTGTTCGGTAAACTCTTGATTTTTAAGGTCTTGTATTTTTATTTCCAATTCTTTGACTAAACTTTCTTTTTCGTTTACCCAGTAATTCAGTTCTCCAATTTTCTCTTCTTTTTGCTCGATAACACGGTCAGTTTCAGCGGTTTGTTGAGCGAAATAATGCCGAATAATAGCCACTTTTTCGTCAGAGTTTGAGCCTGATAAGCCAAAAATCACACCTTCATCACGTAAAATGTCTTCATTAATAAACCAATCGGGTTCATTAATACGTGCGTATGAATTTTCATTAGAAATATTGACGAATTCAATCGCATCATCACTGACAACTTCTACCACCTCAACTGCGGTTGTCAGTGATTCTACGGATGACTTAGCATCGGGTAATTTTTTAAATATGGATTTTATTTTATCGAAAATAGACATTTCGGGAATACGATTAAGTTATAGCTTTTTTTACGAAAGTACTATTTTTTTTAGGATGAACATTGTAAATATTAGGAACGGTCTTTTTCACCGTACAAAAGCATTTAAACCGAACTTAAAAGCCCTAAAATTGTGAAGAGTAATCCAATAAAGGCAGAAATACCTCCAATTACTCCCAAGCCAAATATTGCCAAAATAATCCCAATACCTAATAGAATTACCCCGATTTTTAAATACGGATTCCAGTCATGAAAACCAGCAGGTTTTGTAGCATTCGCTACCTTTTTTTGCATTTTTTTGAGGATAATTTTCTGAACAAAATTGAGTTTCTGAGATTTTGTAATGGTTTTATTTTCGATCGAAAATTTCTCCGATTTAACAACTTTCTCAGCGTATTTTGTCTTATTAGAAATTTTATCAGAAATCGTAAAGGCTTCAACCATTGAGGTCGTTAAAACTGGTTCTGACTCGGTCACTTCTTGTTCATTTAAAGTTTCAATTGGTACAATTTCATTTATAGCATCTACCTTTTGATAATTATGAGCTATATTTTGTTGAAAATACCCTTTTTGTTTTGAACAAGATTGAGAAAGGATTACGGATGAAATGATGGATAAAAAGAGTGTAATTTTACGCATGGATTTAGAAAATTTATGTGAGTTTTTGTAACGATAAAGTTGCATGAAAATTGTTTGTAATTATTCCTCATGCTCCTCATTTTAAGTTTTAAATTTTGTAATTACTGGATAAAAAATGCCCACAAACAAAGTTTGCAGGCATCGTTCTATTAACAATTAATTGAATTAAGCTGCTTTTTTCATTTTATGAAAAACCGTTCGCTCAAACTTCTCACGGGCATAGGGAAGCGTAATATTCAAATGTTTAATTTCTGTCTGTGAAGGCAATTCAAACATGGCATCTGTAATGATTGACTCACAAATTGAACGCAACCCTCTTGCTCCCAATTTATATTCCATTGCTTGATCTACGATATATTCCAAAGCCGCTTTTTCAAAGGCTAAATCAATACCTTCCATCTTGAAAAGTTTATGATATTGCTTGGTAAGAGCATTTTTTGGGTCAGTCAAAATCGTTAAAAGCGTATCCTTATTCAATGGATTCAAATAGGTAACCACTGGCAAACGACCCAATAATTCAGGAATCAACCCAAATGATTTTAAATCCTGTGAAGTCACGTAACGCATTAAATGATTATCTTCAAATTCTTCAAAGAAATTATCATCCGAACTAAATCCAATTGGCTGCGTATTAAGGCGTTTAGAGATATGACGCTGAATGCCATTAAATGCTCCTCCGCAAATAAAAAGTATATTTTCAGTATTCATCGGAATCATTTTTTGGTCTGGATGCTTTCGTCCGCCCTGTGGTGGACAATTCACTACCGAACCTTCCAACAATTTTAACAAAGCTTGTTGAACACCCTCACCCGATACGTCACGGGTAATAGATGGATTATCTGATTTACGAGCAATTTTATCAATTTCATCAATGAAAACAATACCCATTTCTGCTTTCGCCACGTCATAATCAGCCGCTTGGAGTAATCGTGTTAGGATGCTTTCAACGTCCTCACCTACATAACCAGCTTCCGTTACGACCGTCGCATCTGCAATACAAAATGGCACTTGTAACATTTTGGCAATGGTTCTTGCCATATATGTTTTACCTGTTCCCGTTTCGCCAACCATAATAATGTTCGATTTTTCTATCTGAATATCATCATCTTTAGTTTTTGGTTGCATCAATCTTTTATAATGATTATAAACCGCTACGCACAAATGACGCTTGGCTTCGTCTTGTCCAATAACGTATTGGTCGATATATGCCTTCATATCAATTGGCTTAATTACCTGAAATTTAGGAGCTTTTTTGCTTTTTTGCTTTTCAGAATTAAGTTCAGTTTGGACAACTTGATAGGCTTGTGACACGCAATCACTACAAATATGCCCGTCTATTCCTTCCATCAACAAGGAAACTTCTTTTTGAGCACGCCCGCAAAGGACGCAATAAGGTTGTTGCTGTTTCATATTTTATTAGCTTTTAGTCAATGACTATCAGCTTTTTAATCAGTTTTAAGAACACAAATTTAGTTAATTATAAACGAAAAATGCCTACCTCTTTATTTCAAAGAAGTAAGCATCTTTTATTTTTCAAGAACATTGAATTTAGTTCAAGTCTGGAAACTTAAACTACTGACAATTATGAATCATTAAAATAATAGAGTTAATTATTAACCAATAACTATTGACTAATCTATCCTCTCTTTAAAACTTCGTCAATCAAACCGTATTCTTTTGCCTCTGAAGCACGCATCCAGTAGTCACGATCTGAATTAGCTTCGATTTCCTCGAAAGATTTTCCAGAATGTTTTGCTAATATTTCGTATAATTCTTGACGAATTTTCACGATTTCACGGGCTGTAATCTCAATATCACGAGATTGTCCTTGAGCTCCGCCTGATGGTTGGTGAATCATAATTCTGGCGTGTTCCAAAGCTGAACGCTTACCAGGTGCACCACCTGCCAACAAAACTGCACCCATTGAAGCCGCTAAAGACGTACAAATTGTACAAACATCTGGACGGATAAAGTGCATTGTATCATAAATTCCAAGACCTGCATAAACAGAACCGCCTGGCGAATTAATGTACATCATTATATCTTTTTTGGCATCCGTTGATTCCATAAATAATAATTGAGCCACAATGATATTTGCCATATAATCATCCACAGGAACGCCCATGAAGATAATTCTATCCATAATCAAACGTGAAAATACATCAATCTGAGCAAAACGCATTGGACGCTCTTCGATGATATACTGAGTCATATCCTCAATAAACGGGCGACTTTGTCCACCCATTTGGTTCATGTATTGATCAACCGTCAAACCGTTCAAACCTCTATCGTGAACGGCATATTTTCTAAATTCTTCCGAACTTAATTCTTTTGGAAACATATTTAATTTTAGATTTAATGTTATGATGATAATATGAGTGAATAATAGAATTTTATACACTACTTAAATTCTGAAATAAACCCATCAATTTACGCTTGTTAGATTACTCTTTCTAAATAACTTATTGAACATATAAATAGTTCTTGAATGAGATTCTGAAACTTATCTAAACTTCATTTTTGTTATCTTTGAGACTCTGACAACAAAGATGCAAAAACTCTGAAATATATCTTATCAGTTTTACCAAGAATTTATCAGAAATAATGATTATCAATTACAAGTGCAAATTTATAAATTATGAACTGTCCTCATAATTTTAAAAACCAAATATTTATCTTTTAAATTACAGGATTAATAACAAGCTAACTTTCAACAATTGATAAAAATGGAAATTGGAGAAAAAATACGATATGCCCGCCTTCAAAAAGGTTATTCCCAAGAAAACATGGCTGATTTCTTAGGAATTTCAACATCTGCTTATGGCGATATTGAGCGAAATAAGACTGAATTGACCATTAGTAGAGCCAAAAAATTAACGACTATTCTTAAAATTAGTATTTTGGAATTACTGGGCGAAGAAATTCAAACGCCCGAAGTCTTGGAAAACTCATCTATAAATAACACGGATAAATTACGTTCGGAGGTCAATTATTGGCGAGAGAAATTTGAGCAACAAGTGATGGTGGAAGCCTACCTAATGTTTCAGAATCAGTATCAACGAGAAAAGATTGGTTTTTAAGTTTTTTATTTGGGTACGTTCGGAAACGTAATAATCGTAATCCACTGTTCAAAACAAAAAAAACTATGAAAAAGTTACTGATAATTTTTATATTGGGAATGGTTTTTTTGGAATATTCTGAGAAGAAAAATGGAGTTGATAAAAATAAGGAAGGCGTGGAGAAAGTGGAAATAGAATAAGTAAAACACCCAAACTTTCTATCAAGTTCTGCACGATGGCAAACAAAAACTGCTTTTTTATAGACTTGGAAGTATCTATGTTGATTCTCCTTATAATTCTGCTACTAAAACAAAGAAATTTGAATTACAGGATACCTGTTGTTTACAAAAGAATGGAAAGCTTTATGAATTGAAGAAAAATCTTAAATTTTTTCTAATCGCAATGGGCGACAATTTTAATCAATTAGAAGAACATGGCAAAAAGGAA
>JACMRQ010000092.1 GCA_014376355.1 Arcicella sp.
AGAGAATTTAGCGAAAGAAAACCAAAATTTATCCAATGCAAATGAATGATGTCACTTTTTTGAATAAGAGGATGATTACTAATATCAATTCCAATTTTTGCTTGTGAAAAAATAAAGCGAACATCTTTATTTTTTTCGTAAAAAGCAAACTGATAACGGTCGAGGGCAAAGCGGAGTAAAGCGAGTTTTTTCTGAAACCAATTCTGGGCAATTGATTCAACATTTGGCAGATTCACCTTTTTATCCTGCACCAACATATTTGATAATAAACCATTGTTATTCAATGCTTTATTCAGTCGTGAAGCGGCAATGGCGGCTCCACCAAAATTATCAAAAGTGCTTAGGATAGTGATTTTCATTCGTGCCTAAAAGATTTTTAATTCCTTATTTTCTGACTCCACCAATAAGGTTATGGTGTTGATAAATTTATGATTAATGTACTTAAAAGGCGTGTTAATCATCAACGATTTACCGTAAAAAGTAAGATTGGCTTTCAGCTTTTGCAGGAATGTTTTTTTACTGAACAGAAACGTGTCACGGTGATATAAACGAGTCAGTTCCCGTTCAATTTTAAAGTTTTCCGTCATTAACAAAAACTTCAAAGATGTTGGTGTGTAAAGATTTATATGTCCATACGCCAAGAAATGAGCTAATTTATGTTCCGCTCCAAAACGATAATCTTTTGGCACTTCAATCACTATTTGCTTGGCAACTCGATGAATTTCTCTCAGTAGAAGTCGCTCATGTTCAACGTGTTCAAGGACGTGCGAAAGAATGACTAAATCAAAGGATTTATCTTCAAAAGGTAATTTGTACCCATCAAAAAGTTGGACGGATTTGAGAAGTTCAATATTTTTAGCCTTGATTTGCGTAATACCACTTTCAGAAATTTCAACGGCGTGAAATTCATCAGCGAAATGACGGCCACTCAATAATTTCAAAATACTACCATCACCCGCACCTACTTCCAACACTTTTTTGAAAGGCTTTCCCAGAGTAATTTCTATGATATTTTCAAACTTTTGTTTTGCACCCAATTGCCTCCAAATAGCTGATTCAGTAGAGTATTGGTCTTTATAAGCTTCTTGAAGATTCTGGTTAACGGTTATTTGCATGATGATTGTTTATTATCGATACCCAAAAATATTTAACTGTAAATCCATTAAGTCATTTCCTTTATAATGATGATTGATGAGCGGTTCTTTACGGTCTTGGGCTGAGTTGATGAAATATCTAAAACCATTTTTTGCCAAAATATCCAAAATCGTTCCTAATTCTTGAGCTTGTTCTGGAAAGGCGTGATACTCAACAAAGATATTCTCAACATGGCTCAACGAATCTGCACAATCCTTCAAAACTGCCGTTTCTGCTCCTTCAATATCCATTTTGAGCATGGCAATTTTTGGGGTATTTTCAAGTACATCTTTCAATCTGAATGATTCTACTTTTGTTTTTTCACCATCGCCAAAAATTGAATTTCCATCCGAACCTTCTGAGACAAATTCAATGCCTTTATCATCAATCCAAACAGCTTTACTTACGACCTCAACATCCGTCAAATTATTATTTTTTAGATTTAATTTCAATATCTCCGCAATCTTCGGGTCTGCCTCGAAAGCGGTTATTTTTGCCTTAGGATATTGTCGTTTAAAAAAAGCAACACTTGACCCAATATTTGCACCACAATCTAAGATAATGGGTTGATTATCAGCAGTTTTAAATTTATAAAATTGCTCCACAAAAATTTCTTGAAACTGAAAAAGAAACGACATACAATCAGGAACTTGAAAGGTAAATCCTTGAAATTTTATTTGTTGTTCTTCGTAGCGTTTTACGTCACCATATTTTCTAAATAGGTTTAATAATTCTCTACTTTCAGGTGTGCGAAATGCGTGGTATGGCTCTTTGAATATGTATTTTAAAACAAACATGAGTTACAGAATTGAAACGCTTTTTGATAATTTTCTATGACGACATGAATATTGACTTCATCTCTAATAATTTGTCCAGAATTTAGTCCCATTTTTCGGGTTTTTACTGGGTCAGACAAAAGTACGGTTAATTTTTTAAATAAATCTTCCGCATTACCATCTTCAAAAATATAGCCATTGTAACCGTCTTTGACCAGCTTTTTCTCCGTTCCATCCGCCACTGCACATACAATAGGTTTGTCAAAACACATAGCATCGTTAATGGAAAGTCCGCCCATACCTGCCAATACATACACGAGCGAGGCATTAAAATATTGACCGAGTATTTTCATTTCATAAACGCCACCCGTAAATACCACATTATTTCCAATCCCTAAGTCAATTACCTGATTTTTAAGATGTTGCTCTTCTGGACCCGTGCCCACAATAACTAATTCTGCGGTTGGGAATTGGACTAAAAGTTTCTTAAAAACATCAATCAACATATCAACTCGCTTCCATTTTACTAATCTGCCTACGTGTAAAAGTCTCAATGGATTTTCTGGTAAAACGGTATTTATTCCTTCAATTTTAGCTTTATCGGCTAAGATTAAATCCGTGTCAGGAGAGTTATAAATGACAAAAATTTTCTCTTTTGGTACGCCATAACTACCAAAAATATCGTAGGCTTCTTCGGTATAATCCACGTGAGCATCCACTAAATTAAAGGCTCTTTTGTAAGAATATTTCAATAACGAATACTTCAATTTAAAGCCCAAACTGTTCGGTTTTAAATTCGTTTGCATGGTTTCAGAAGCAACGCCACCTTTAGCATAATAATCAAGTGCTTCTTTGAATTTGGGAATATTGAAAGGTATCTCTTTGAGAATCAATTTAATACCCATTTTTCTAATTTTCCAAAGTAGCAGAGGATTATAGACAAATGCCAAAATATAGGGCCAAATCGTAACGATAACATCAGGGCGTTCTTCTTCTATCGTTTCTAAGAATTTTTTAAAAAAAGGTTTGCCCCACAACGTTTTATATTCTTCCAAAAAGTTAACTTTAAATTCAATGCCTTCAAGACTTTGATGAACACCCGAGCCAACCGTTTTACCGTCCGCTTTTGGGGCAATTACCACAATTTCCTGTCCCTCAATTCGATTCAAGCGGTTAAGAACTAAATTATAATAATGGGGTAAACCTCCGAAGGTAAATAATATTTTCATATTTTATTTTTTAATCAACTTTCTGAGCAATGTTTCGATCGTTCTATTCAAATCTTCCGAAACCTTTAACCATAAAACTCCTCCGCCAAAAATCACTAAAATGGTTACTGACTTTATAAAAATAGTTAATAAAGTCAAAAAGAAACTACCTTTAAAAACGGGAAGTAATAAGACTATTCCGTAAGTAAAAATCCCTAATAAAATCACTTTAACCGTATGGTTTCCAAAGGGTTGTAGGTTTATTTTTTGTTTAATAAAAATAAACTTAATTAGGTTATAAACCACGCCAGAAATCAACATGGCTAATGCCGCTCCGTTGTAACTATACAAAGGAATTAGAATTAAATTGGCGACTAATAAAATCACAAATCGTACTACATAGAGCAACAAGTCGTACCGAAAATAAGGAGAGTTTTTCAATATCTCTGAGTTCAATCCCGTTGCCATATCAAAAAGACTATATAAACCAACCATTAAAACGACGAACTTGCCTTTTTGATAG
>JACMRQ010000093.1 GCA_014376355.1 Arcicella sp.
GACTCCTAACAAGTGCATCATCCCAAAAACGACTTCTGTTGAACCGTGGGTATCAGTTGAATGGATCGTACTTTTAATAACTGGATTATTGAGATGCATATCTACCATACTGACCGCCTCCCGTGCGGATGCCACAATTACGGGGAGTCACTTAAATTTGGGGCAAACTTCCCACGAAAACGACTTAAATGCTTTTAAATCAGTTAGTTACAAGCGAAAAAATTATAATTCGAGGTTCATTGCCTTTTTCATATCTATTTCAAGAATATCAACCAGTACTTCATCCGAAAAATCATATTCCCCTTGGAAATTAACGTGACTATAAGCGAATGCCGCTGAATTTGACAAGGCTCTTTGAATCTCTTTTCTTTCTTCTGTACTCGCCTCAATGATTTTCTGTGTTTGGTACAGGTAATTGTAGCAAACGATTGAATTAATCAGCAATTGTTTGCTACGTGCCATGACTAATAATTCCTCTTTGGTGGCAAATCTGATGAGTCCATCGTGTCCTAAATTGAGTTCGTCCGATAATTGGTGCAAACTCTCAATTTGGGTGAGTTGATGGTTAATAATACGTCTGAGGTCTTCCAAGTGCATATATTTGAGTACAAAAATGGTTTGTACGAGTTTTCCTAACTCTTGCAGAGCAATGTTTAAGGGATGCTTATTGGAATAAGAAGTCAATCTTTTCAATAAAACAGAAGGCGTAATATGTTTCAATTTGAGTGTTGTAACCAATCTTAAAATGTTGTCCCATTGCTCTTCAATAATCTTGATATTGACATTATTTCCTGCATTTATTTGATAATTAGTCTGTTGAGTGATGGGCATTCCAGCCATTCCGTAAAGTTTTACCTTGTGAATTTGTTTAAATCTCGGTTGAAACTCAATTTTCATTAGGTAACATAAGGCAGAATTGATGAAACTAATTCCGTGTTGGTCGGTGGAATGTAAACGGTTTGTTTCCATATCATCTTCTTCATTTTTCTGAATTTCACCCTCTTTCATGGGTTTCTCTTTTTTCTTAGGGGTTTGTATTAATACGGGTTGATAGTGGAGTAATCCATCAATGATAAACCATGCTTCAAAATCACCAGCCGAAAAAGTGGTCGTATAAGTCAGTGGATAATGTTCTGAGAGGAAGGAATAGATAATAATACCTTTCTCTTTACCAAAATATTTAGAAGAATAATTGGCATGAATGGAATTAAGAGCCATCATAAATTTCTGTCCGTCAGAGGCAGACCGTAAAAGGTTTTCATCCTCCTTGAAAACCGCATTGATGGGCATTGAATCCATTAAATCCACGATTGCCTCATTGGCTTCTAAGAGATTTTTAGAAGTAATGTGCCAATTAGAGGTTTTTTCGAGTGCTGCCAGCGTAATATTCTTGGTCTTTTTAGCCATTAATCCGATCCCTAAATTACAGCCCCAGCTAATGATAGTGGCAAAGTTTATCCTATTTGGCATAATATCTCGGCGATGTTCTTCCATTTTATGGGTAAGTTTCTTGGTGAATTCTGTGTGTAAATTGACCGTGTGTAGTAGCTTAAAAATAGGTACGTATAGGTCTGAGGGGTATAAATCTACCGTTGAAGCTATGGTAGCTTGTTTTTTGGGTGTAATAAATTGGAGGGTATTATTTTTACGTTTTTTGACAAAAGGATTTAAGCCTTTATTGATAGCATCAAAGGTTTGTTTGAATTGAGAACTTAATTTTTCTTCCAGATTTTTGCGGATATTTTCCCAGTCTTTTAAATACATTATTCCCGCCCTTTCCATCAATGATTCTTTATTTTTGTTCCACTCATCCTGAGGAATCATGTAGTCTTCAAAAGCCTTAAATTGATGCGAAACGCCAACATTTATCTTACCAGATTTTATGGATTTATGAACGTATTTTGCCAACAAAACTTTATATAATGGTTCATTAAAGCTATTAGAACCTTCTTTTATTTGTTTTCGCTCTTCCCGATTTAGAAACTCAATGGGGGCATTGAGATTAAGGATCCCCTGTTTTTTCTGGTAAAATTTTAAGGCAAGTAATACCTTATCATCAGGTTCAGTGGCAGTAAATTCAACGTGCCTTAACATCTCGGCAATACGTATCTGAAAAGCCCTTGATTTTTCCGTCATAGCTTGGTAGAGTAGTTTATTTTCTTGGGCTTTGGTAGATTCTTTATAGAGTTTTTCAACCGCAGGAACTAACTTTAAAAACTCATTGTGTTGGGGATTTTTAATAATTTCCATGATAATTTTAAACTTTTCCTCTGCCGTTTTCTCCAATGAAAAGGCCGTATCTTGAAGTAATTTTATCAAGGGAGCTTCGGCTAAAATTCCCAAGAAAATTTCCGCTTGACTTATCTGTATTTCCGCTTGCCATTCCAACAATAATTCATTTTTTCGATTATCTGCTTGCCGAAGGGTTTGTTGGGTTGTGGACATAAAAGTTTGTATCATTACATCGTTGAGATATAGGTATTGATGCTTGATAAAACACAAAAGAAACAGATATTTTTGGTTACGTTGTTGAACTTGGAAAACGTGGGAAGAAATTACATAATTGGCATAGTATTCAATAAGTTCATCCGAGAGTTTGAGGGAATTTATCAGGTCAATCAACAAGTGATACAGCTCTTTTAGTTCTTTTAATTTTATCATATTCTCTCGAATGGCGGAGAGTTTCATTAACTCAACCATCGTTTTATAACGAGAGATTTTATAGGTATTTCGCCCTAAAACTTCATCGGGAAGTTTGTCAAATAAGCTATCTAAGGCGGCAATTTGTCCTGATGTTGAATAAGTTATGATTCTTTCAAGTAATATTTTCTCGAAACTTTGAAGGGTTTGGGTAATGATAACTGCCAAGGTATTGTACGATGGTACTTCCACACCTTGTGAGCGAAGATAATCACACAAAGATCTAAAAATACTGGCGGGACTAAACTGTTTGGTTGCCAAATGATTAGCTTCTTCCAGCGTAAACTCACGATAAAGCCCTGCAAAATGATGAATTCCAAATTCTCGAAGAATCATCTCCCGATGGCGGGCTAATGAAGTGCTGGCGTAAGAAGTTAAATCAATCGTTTCTCGTTTAATTTTTAGTATCCGACAAACGTAAAGCAAGTCATTTTCTCGAAAAGTATTTAGTCTAAAAAATCGACCACAGGCTCTGAAATAACCCATTTGAGTGACCAGACCAACATCATTAACGGGGGAGACAAACTCATTTAGCTTACTTTTCAATCCCACAGGAATTTCAAAAAAGACCTTTCTTTGTTGATAGGAAAAGATGGGAGGGTTTTCAAATTCCTTTATTTCCGCAGGGTTAAGGATGTCAATAATACGCATGTGTCTATTTATTTAAACGACCGTTTTTGTACACAGCCAATCTTTCCCTATTTTACTCAAATTTACTTATTTAATTTGCCATGTAATTAATTAAAATATATTATATTTGAATTAATTGAGTAACGTAAATAATCTATGATAAAATTGGGCTACGCTCGTGTTTCGACACTGGAACAAAATTTAGATTTGCAAATGGATTCCCTCCAAGGAGAAGGGTGTAAACAAATATTCACCGATAAAGTATCGGGCGTAAAATCGATTAAACCCGAATTTGAAAAATTGATTACTTACGCAAGACCAGGCGATACGATTGTGGTTTGGAAACTTGACCGCTTGGGCAGAAGTACCGTTCAACTCATTGAATTAATTGAGAAATTGAAGATTCAGGGAATCCATCTTAAATCATTGAGTGAATCCATTGATACATCAACTGCTACGGGGAATCTATTCTTCCAGTTCATGTGTATTTTGGCCGAACACGAAAGAAATGTTATCCGAGAAAGAACCAAAGCGGGTTTGACGGCTGCCAGAGTCAGAGGAAGAAAAGGGGGAAGACCGTATGGATTAAGCGAAAGATACCAACTCATAGCCCCAGAAGTCAAGAAAGCCTACGAATCTCTGGAATACTCAACCGATAAAATCAGAGAAATCTACTCCATCAAGAGCCAACCAACACTTTACAAGATATTAGCCTTTGCCAAGGTTGATGTGAAGGGATTTTTAAAGAAACGGGAGAATGTAGGTAAGAAAAAATAATTTTGCTTACAATTAACTATAAATCAAATAGTTAAGTCGTTTTCGTGGGAAGTTTGCCCCAAATTTAAGTGACTCCCCAATTTACTTCTCGGTCGGCTTTCAATATCCAATAAGCAATTCCATAGGCTTTGAGGTGATTGGACTGTCTTTCGTCCATAGGAATGAAGAGGGCATTGGCATAGATTTTACCAAAACCAAAAAGAATAATCAGAAGCAAAAACCACTTTTTCATGGGGAAGATGGTTTGGGAGGGGTGTATTCAATTATTAATAAAAATAGCGATTTTATTTTGTTAATTTTTAAAAAATATGTCAATCTTGTCATTGCGTGTATTACACTTGTCATTGCGAGGCACGAAGCAATCTGTTAGCTTATGGGCAAAGGACTTTAAACACCCTTTCGTTAATTCAACAGATTGCTTCGTACCTCGCAATGACAGGAAAAGTAAACGCAATGACTTAAAAGGAATACTATTTCATCTGTCTTTTTACAAATTCTAAATTTTCTTTGATTGTTTTAGTTGAAGGATGATTATCTCCCAGTTGGTTTTTTAGAATTGAGTGTGCTTTTTCTAATAAGTCAACAGCATTTTGATAATTGTTTAAATCATAAAGTACCATTGCCAAATTAGAATAACTCACTGCTGTGTTCGGATGCTTTTCACCAAAGTTAGCCTCTGTTGAAATCATGACTTTTTCAAAGAGTTTTTTTGCCCCTTCATAATCTCCCAAACCTTTCAGGACACTTGCTAAGTTAGAGGAAATCATTGCCGATGTAGGATGCTTTTCTCCAAAGTTGGTCTCTGTTGAAATCATGGCTTTTTCAAAGAGTTTTATGGCACTTTTATAATCCCCTAAATTTTTGAGGGCTAATGCCAAATTAGAGTAACTTACTGCCGTGTTCGGATGCTTTTCTCCATAGTTGGTCTCATCTGAAATCGTGGCTTTTTCTAAGAGTTTTTTCGCTCCTTCATAATTTCCTAAATCTTTAAGGACAGTTGCCAAATTAGAATAACTTCGTGCCGTGGTCGGATGATTTTCACCAAATTTGGTTTCATCTGAAATCATGACTTTTTCTAAGAGTTTTTTTGCTCCTTCATAATCTCCTAAATCTTGAAAAGTTAATGCCAAATCATTTTCAATAACTGCTATATCATTTTCAAAATCTGAATTATCTCTTGCTTGAAGTTCCATTAATAGTTCTTCTAATAGAGCTTTACTTTTTAAATATTCTCCAATAAAATTATAACTTTCTGCTAAATTTATTTTAAGAGAAACTATCAATTTAGTATTTTCGGGTAAGTTTTCCAATGTTTTTAATCTTTTTTCAACACGTTCAATTTCTTTTTTTGCTTCTTTTATATTTGCAAAGTTATAGCTATTATTGTTAGTGTTTAAATTAACAAGAGGTTGTGATTTCTCAATTCCAACATACAACTGAATCATCGGATTCACAATCGAAAATACATCAGGCATTGCTTTTTGGAAATTCTGCAAATTCTCTTTCCCTGAAGGAATAAACACAATGATTTGGATTGGTAATGTTGAAAATAAATCTCTCCTTTGATTAAAACAAATGCACAATGAACGGAAAGGTTCTGTAAATATTAAATCAAATTTTTCAATAAA
>JACMRQ010000094.1 GCA_014376355.1 Arcicella sp.
TAAAAGGCAGTAAATCACGTTCTCGATGTACTAATTGGATAAAAATAGTCTTTTTAGATGCCTCACAGAACCTCGTTTTCAAATTTTCACGAGAAGCAATGTCAAGATTATCAAAAGGATTATCTAAAATTATAAAATCAAATTTTTGAGCGAGTAAATACTGGAGAAAAACCTTTTTTTGCTCGCCACTCGACATTGATTTCAGACTTCTATTCAGTGATTTTGTAACCTCGGTAAATCCATGACATTCTTCTTCTTCCAAAATTTTGCTTACACTAATTTTAGAAAAAATTACGCCTTCAAGTTTGTTAAAACTAAGTAACACTCCCGTTAAATTTTTGGATTTTATTTGTTCAATAAGTGAGATCTTATCGCTTCCATTAGATAAGAAAATGGCGTAGTGGTTCAATAGATTCATATTTATCGTGTTACGACATTTCACGTTTTTCTACTAAGACTGCTTTTTTGAATTCGCAATCTGTTTTGGTACATGAACCGTAAAAAATTAAGGAATGATGCATTACATTAAACTGTAACATTTCGCCAACCATATTCTGAATACCTTGTACACGTGGGTCACAAAATTCTGTAACGTGGTGACAATCAGTGCATATTAAGTGATCATGTTGCTTACGACCATACGATTTTTCGTACTGTGATTGATTCCCTCCAAATTGATGTTTTACAACCAAATCACATTCTACCAATACATCAAGGGAATTATAAACCGTTGCTCGTGAAACTTGATATTTTTTATTTTTCATGGAAATATACAATTCCTCGACATCAAAATGGTCGTCACGAGAATATATTTCCTCTAAAATGGCAAAGCGTTCTGGGGTTTTGCGTAACCCTTTATTTTCGAGGTACGCCGTGAATATTTTCTTGACTGAATCTATGTTAGACTGTGGTTGCATATTTTTATCAAAGGATTGTCCTTTAATTTGGACTAATTCTATATTGTAACACAAAATAAATCAATTTTATTCAAAATATAGATGGAATAGCGATTTTAAAGATTTGACGATCGTTAAAAGTGAAATTGTTTCTTTTGTGATTATTTTGAAAGAACTCATCTCAATGCCCACGCTCCACCTCAATAACCCCCTCTACTTGCTCTAAAGAATTTACTAATTTCTCTAAATGAATAGTATCACTGACCATCAAGGCAATTTTTCCCTCAAAAATTCCTTCTTTTACGCCAATCGACAGGTTTTGAATATTGACTTTTAATTCTTGAGAAATCACCCTTGTTACATCATTCATCAATCCCATTCTGTCCATGCCTCTAATGACTAAATGAGCAAGAAACGACATCTGAATTTGACTCGTCCAGAAGGCTTTGATTACTCTGTCGCCGTGTCTTGAAAGTAGTTCTGTTGAATTTGGGCAGGATGTTCGATGAATTTTAATACCTTCATTGATGGTCACAAACCCAAACACATCATCGCCCGCAATGGGGTTACAACATTTAGCGAGCGTATAATCTATCTTATCCATGTCTTCCCCAATCAAGATTCCATCGGCATTTTTCTTATCTCCGTGCAGTTTTTTTAATTCTTTAGTAACAGATTTTAAATCAGTCAAAGGCTCTTTGATTGACTTTGCTTCTTGCTTACGTTCGTGCGCTTCACGGTCTAATTTCCAGCGTTTTAGCTCGTCCAACTGCACATATCCTTTGCCAAAGCGATAGAACAAATCATTAGAATCTTTAGCGTTAAAATAGGCTCTTAATTGGTTTGTAATTTCTAAAGTTAAAGGAGAAATACCCAAAACTTTCAAGCGATGCTCAATCATATCACGCCCCATCACTACGTGCGATTTATTGGCTTCTTTAATATAATCCTTAATCCGAGATTTTGCCTTGGTCGTCACCACAAACTTCAACCAATCTTCCGAAGGTTTTTGCTTTGGTGAGGTCATACATTCAATAATATCTCCGGTTTTAATTTTGTGACTCAGCGGTACTAAACGATTATTAACTTTCGCTCCAATACATTTCGCCCCTACTTCTGTATGAATTTCAAAGGCAAAATCCAAAGCTGTTGCTCCATCTTTCAACACCACCAATTTCCCTTTTGGTGTATAGACAAAAACCTCCTCATTATATAAACTACTTCTGATATCATCCACTAAATCAACGGCAGATTGAGATTTGTCGTTAGAATCTAATGCTTCCCGAATCTGGCTTAACCACGATTCAAAGGCAGTATTTGTTCGGGTATCATTGCCTTTATATTTCCAGTGAGCGGCAAAGCCCTTCTCGGCAATTTCGTCCATTCTCACCGTTCTAATCTGCACTTCTACCCAACGTCCACGTTTACTTCCACCCATGACGGTCGTATGTAAAGACTCATAACCGTTTGATTTTGGGGTAGAAATCCAATCTTTTAATCGGTCGGGATTCGGTTTATAATGGTCGGTGACCATCGAATATACCGCCCAACAAGCAGCTTTTTCTTGTTCAGTAGGTACGTCCAAAATAACTCGAACTGCAAAAAGGTCGTAAATTTCCTCGAAAGGCGTATTATTTTTTTTAAGTTTGTTATAAATGGAATAAATGGATTTCGGACGACCTTTTACCACGTGTTTGAAACCCATCTCTGTCAAATCTTTCTCAATGGGACGTATGAAATTCTGAATAAAATTCTCCCTGGAAGATTTGCTTTCTTTTAGTTTTCGAGCAACATCTTTATAAGCTTCGGGTTCGGTATATTTCAAACACAAATCTTCTAATTCCGATTTGATGGCGTGCAAACCCAATCGATGGGCGAGTGGTGCGTATAAATAAAATGTTTCAGAAGCGATTTTTAGTTGTTTATCTCGTGCCATGCTTCCTAATGTTCGCATATTATGGAGGCGGTCGGCGAGTTTGATTAAAATTACTCGAATATCATCCGAAAGAGTCAGTAACATTTTTCGAAAATTTTCAGCTTGTTGTGAACTTCCGTAATCGAAAACGCCCGAAATTTTTGTTAATCCGTCGATAATTTTAGCAACATTTACCCCAAAATCTGTTTTGATTTCATCCAAACCAATTTCCGTATCCTCCACTACATCATGTAATAAAGCGCACATAATAGAGGTTGAACCCAAGCCTATTTCTTCAACACAGATCTGAGCAACGGCAATCGGATGGTAAATATAAGGTTCACCCGATTTTCGCCTCATTTCTTTATGAGCTTCTGCCGACATCAAAAATGCTTTTTTTATGAGTTTTGCATCATCATTTTGAAGGTATGGACGGGCGGTATGAAGTAATTTTCTGTACCGTTTGAGGATTTCCTTTCTTTCTTGTTCTAAATCTATTGCTGCGACTTCCACGGTTTAGTATGTTATGATTGGTGAATGGTTATGTGGTTTTGGGTGATAAAGTAATTTAACGAAAATGGAGGAGAAAGGCAAATTTAAGGTAGTAATATTTGTTTTTTTAACCTAAAAAAGGATGGTTTCTCACCA
>JACMRQ010000095.1 GCA_014376355.1 Arcicella sp.
GATAAGGAGTTACGTTTTAATATGGGAAAATTGAAGGCTTGGAAGTATCAAAAACAATTAGAAATAAAATTCCATAAAATGTTGATAATCAGTAGATTACAAGCCTTATTTTATTTTAGGCCCAAATGGTGATTACAGCCCATTTATGTGCGATTGCAAAAAACACAACGTAAATCCAGAAGCTTGGCTCAACTATGTCTTAGAAAAAATACCCTCAGCAAGCATACTTGAATTAGAAAAATTATTGCCACAAAATTTTAACCTAACAGACGGGGGTAATTAAGGGCTTACCTTTCTTTTAATTTTACCCTATGTCGAGTAGTAAAGGAAGTTAGCCCCACATTTAAGTGAACCCCCAAAAACGGGCTAATTTTCCGTGATTAGAAATTATAAAAAAACCAACACATAATCATGAATTTCGTCCCGCTTCATTATTTCATACAGCCAATAAGTGTATTCTTCGGGATTTCGGTCGATAGAATTAATTAAGTCTCTCCAACTTATCCATTTATATTCGCTTACTTCGTCTGGATTTGGAATAGGAGTTTCATCTGATTTTCCTACATAAACGTAGTCCAATTCATGTTCAATTAAACCGTTTAAGAAATCTGTTCTGTATTCAAACTTGAAGAGTAAATCTAATTCACAGTCGAAGCCCATTTCTACTTTCAACCGATCGTTTACTGTTTCCAATTGTGCCGCATTGGGTATGGGATGACTGCAACAAGTATTAGACCATAATCCACTTGAATGATATTTGGTTTGGGCTCGTTTTTGTAGCAGAGTTTCGCCCTTAGCGTTAAAAACAAAAATGGAAAATGCTCGATGTAAAAGCCCCAGACGGTGTGCTTCTAATTTTTCCATCGTTCCAATTTGTCGATTTTCAGAATCCACTAAGATTACTTCTTGTACCATTAATTTGTTGATTTTGAGTAAATATACTTCCTGCGAAAATATTTTAGGACTTAAAATATTTTCGCAGGAAGTATATTTAATACGCCATCTTAATTTTTAAGGAGCTATTCCCACTGTGTAAAAATTTAGCCACTTCATATTTAGGTGGATCTATCAAAGACCGCCTGACATTATTTGAAACGGCATATCCTTCTTTGGGTATTCCTAAAAAATTTGTATCCATCTTCTTATGCCCATTTTCATCGTGCAGAATTATAATTGCATAAGTACCAGACAGAATATCTTTAAGGTATAACTCGCTTTTCCGTTTTTAATTTCAGAATTCATGTAAATTACCCCTATACTTGTTGCTGGAAAGCCCTTAGCATGGTTATAAAGAAAACAAGTAAACATTTTCCCTTATCATTTTTAAATCGATTGCTTCAACTTTTATGGTATTTTGCCCAAAGGATAGGAGTGTATCAAAAAGTGTAAGGTAATCTCTTTTTATTTCAAGAAAGTCATTTTAAGATTGCTTATTGAACCTCATTTGCTCTTAGGTTATGAACCTCAAAAATCATTTGCCCCACCCTTTTTGATGCACTCAAGAGCCGAACAACGTCAGATTTTAGGGTTATGTTTCTGTATTATCAGTTGTTTTTTTTATTATTAAAACATATCCTAACGTGGCAAATATTCCAAAAACAATATGAGCGAAAAATAAAAGAATAAAGAAATTTCTTAGATTTACGGTAGGTGGATTAGGATGAATTCTTAAAGTAATGTACCAACCAATTATACCAATTATTCCAGTTATCGCCCCAAGAAATATTCCTGATATGAAATTTGGTTTTAATTTGTTATTATCCCATAATTTCACATAAATAAAAACAAAACTAAATCCAATTATATAGTGAATAATCCATGCTAAGTATCCTAAGTAGGTTCCATATTGTAGAAATGTTATTGAAAGATTCTTAAAAAGTAAAGACATAATCTCAGGTTCTCGAAAATCCTCACGCTTTACTTCCGAAACTACATAACTGAATATAGTCATTGCTGTAGTGCCAAGAATACCCGAGGATAATACTTTTTTAAATTCCATAGTGTTCATTTCTATTCAAGGATAGTTTCAATCTTAGCGTTTAACGAAAATCTTTCCAAGTAAAAATTATTGGCAGGGCCTTTATAGTGATGGAAAAAGCATTAATAAGATAAATTTGCGGATATACGCCAAAATATACGCATATCGAAGAATCAATAACCACCCAAACGCTGAATGCAACGATAATAGCATTTCTCGACCATCGTTGTTTCTCTTTGAAAGGATAACGGGCAATAAACGCCAATAAGATATAACAACAGGATATTGTACCACCCAAAGGACCATAAATAAAAGCACGAAAGTGGTCTGCCTCGGAAGGAAATTTAGGACTGTGCCAAAAAATTTCAGCAAGCATTTTATTATAAGGAATGAATAATAAATTATTTCCGTAGAAAGCAAAAACAACACCGTAAAATGCAAAAAGTAAACTACTGTAATAAAGCCATCTCTGCCAGAATAAAAAGTGATTATGTTTAGAATAATTTTTCATGGGAGTGTCAGTTCAACTGTACTATTTAAATTTCCAGATAACAAATCTAAGTAATGAATGACCTGCAATGATTACAGAGTTTTTTTAATAAATTACATTATTCACGCATTTCTGAAGTCTTTCTATCAAAAAGCCCTTTGGACGGTCTGTGAACACAAAGCATTGAAAGATGTTTCCTTTGCTGGTAGATACTACTCCATCCCCATGGTAGTGTGTCCTCACCTACCCGATATACAGGGTGCATTAAAAAGTGTGTGGCAAGCACTTATTATTTCAAGAAAGTCAGCTTAATATTAATTATTGAACCTAATTTGCTATTAGGTTGTGAACATCAAAAATCATTTGCCCCGCACTTTTTGATGCACTCCGATACTGCACGGGTCAGAGGCAGAATGGGAGGAAGCCCAAAGGGATTATCACCCCGTTATCAAGAAATTGCTCCGATGGTAGTAAGTGCCTACAAAGAACAAAGGAGTATTAGAGATATTATGAAGGCATTTTCAATTCCTTCTACTACGACAGTATATAAAATCTTGACGGATAATAATGTTCCCTTTCAGGTTTATAAGAAAGCAAAAGAAAACATATTATAACTAAAAAATAGCGGCCACCGCTGCGGTTAAAAACCGTAAATTTTCGCACAAATGTTATGAAAACTTCAATTTATACAGTAGCGGAATATTATTTTCAACAAAATATCATTTTTAGTTTCGTTATTCGATTTTCGAAATTTGATGTCTGAAAATCGAACAACTGACAACGAAAATCGAAGGAATCAATTAACCCGTAAAACCATAGATTCTAAAGTCAGGCCTGGACCAAATGCACAACTCAAAATATTCTTATTTTTGTCTGATTCAGTAGTATTTTTTAATATTTCATTCAAAACAAAAAGCACGGTACAAGAAGACATATTTCCGTAATCTCTTAGTACTTCGTAAGAATATTTGTTATCCTCTTTTGTAATTTCCAAAGCCGTTTCTATGGCTTCTAAGATTGCCTTTCCGCCTGGATGCATCGCATACAAATCAATGTCTTGATTCGTCATTCCTGCGTTACCTAATAGTCTGTCAATCAAAGATTTAACACCCATTTTCACCAATTTTGGAATGTATGAAGTTAGTGTCATTTCAAAGCCAAAATCGGCTACCTTCCAAGCCATATCTTGCTTGCCTTCAAAGTATAAATCACAGAAAAAAGAACGCATTTCAAGGCTTTTTTCTTTTCCTTCCGATTCGATTAAAATAGCAGCGGCTCCATCGGCGAAAAGCGCATTGGATAATAAAAAATCTTCATCCATTTTTTTCTGAAAATGCAAGGTGCAAAGCTCTACCGAAATCATTAATACTTTTGCTTTTGGATCGGCTTTGCAAATAGTATCTGCCATTTTCAAACCATTAAAAGCACCATAACAGCCCATAAAATTGATGGCAGTTCGTTGAATGGTTGTGTCTAATCCCAAAGTTGCAATTATCTCAATATCCAGTCCTGGTGCGTACATTCCTGTACAACTTACCGTAATTATATGGGTTATTCCTTTGGTAGGAATGTCTTGTTTTAGGTTCTCAATTGCTTTCAAACAAAGCGGTAAAGCATATTCTTGATAGGCAAGCATTCGTTGAGAAATACTTGGAAATGGTTCTAAATCAATACTTTGTGGATAAAATTGATATTCAGAAAAATGATTTCCATAGTCGGTTAAGACAGAATGTCTTTGGGCAATTTTAGTAGTGCGATATAGCGCTTTTAGTCTTCTCTGGTCATAATCATTCATCTGTAAAGCGGAAGCCATAAATTCCGCAATTTTCATTTGAGGAAAACAATTTTCAGGAACGGCTGTGCCAATGGCAGTAATAAAACTCATATTAATTCGGATTGATATAAACTATAAACACTCAAAAGATAAAAAGCGGGTAAAGTGAGTGCATAAAAAAGTGTGGGGCAAGCACATTTATATTTTAAGGAAATTAGTTCAAGGTTGTTTATTGAATCTCATTTGCTTTCAGGTTAAGAGTATCAAAAAGTGTGGGGCAATTAGATGTATGTTTTTAAATAATCATTTTAAGGTAGCCAATTGAACTCAATAATTCTTTGATTAATTACATCAAAAATATTTTGCCCCACACTTTTTGATGCACTCCAATAAGGGATTTGCAACTCTATTTGAAATTCAGATTGATAGCACTATTTTTAACCTGATAAAACGGGGTATAGACTCGAATACCATTTCGTTGGTCATAGCCAGAAGTTTGGAAAACTGCTATGTCTCTGATGCCGTTGTGCCAACCTGACAAATCAGAAAATAGGCTACCAATTAGAATTTCATTTTTTGTGTTCTTTAATTTAAGAACAAATATTTTATGTGAATATGGAGTGTTATTGCATGTGAACTCTAAATTGCCAAACCTGTTTATCTAACTCATAACTCAGATCTTGAAATTTATTTGAAGTAACTTCATCACCTACTTTACTAGTACTTTCAATTCTTTGACGCACTCTTTTGGCAACAGTAAAGATTCTTTCCGTCATAATCTCTAAAACCTGTTTATCAAAAAGAAAACCCGCAGGAAACTTCGGTAAATTAATTGTTTGAACTATCACGTCTGTACGACCGTCCGCTGGATGCTGCAAAGGTATAAGTTTGTAAGAATGTTTAGAATGTCGGTGCAGTGGCTTGCACTAAACTTCTATGAAAAGGAATTATCAGAGCGAAACCTCTTGTTTTATACTTGTCTGTCGAAAAATTTCTGATGGTTTGAGTTCTTCCTTTTTTGTTTTGCGAAGTAGATTAAACTCCTCACGAAGTATTTTTCCTACCTCTGATCGTGTTAATTTATTTTCTGTACAACGGTCTTCTAAATCTATTTTTTCGCAAAGAAATTTATGTAACAATGGAGTGTTTTCAAATTGCTTTAACTTGAAATTATGTTTAAGTTCCTTGGGTTTTAGTTGTTGGTGTGCAGTTTTAATGAGTAGTTTGATAATCGTTACACAAAGTGAAGGGTAGATTTGAATTAGATTTTGTTCATGTATTTTCTTGAAAGTTGTGATTAGAATTTCTTTTGCTGCTTTTTGGGAAGGCGAAATTTCCACTGCAATGCTGTAAAGCATTGTGCTGTATTTGTCGTAAATATTTTCTAACGAGTTATTCAAGATTGTTGAATTGTTTTACTCTACCACTTTCATTTGCAAAAATATCCTTTATTTAATTTCAAAGCGTTACACAATTTTGGAAATAGTTACATAATTCTCACATTGAGTTTATGAATAAGGGTGAAACAATAAAAAAGATTCTCACTCGGCTATTGCTAATAAAGAACCTGTCGAAATTTAGTTGTTGCTGATTATTTTGAAGGACTATTTTTTTCAACTGCTGCCATTACTTCTGCTTTTGTTAAGCCCGTTGTGTTTTTATCGGGGTCGGCTGCTTTGTCTTGTGATGAGAAAGTAAGTTTTGCCATGTATTCGGGATTTTTCCCACTCATTTTTTCTTTTATAATATCACCATAAGCTTGTCGTGCCTGTGCAACTGTTTTTTTGTTGGTGATGATATCGTTAGCTAAATTGAGGGCTAAGAAATTGTTTGCTTCTTTATCGCATCTTGCACTCATAGTGCCTTGTGTGCGGTCAAAAGTCACGCTGCCGTCAAACATTCCTAACTCGTCCATTTTATCTTCGGGCACTTTATACATCAGGGTTGTTTGCATCATGTCGGTATGTTCAATAGGGAAACTGTGTTTGGATTCCATTTTAGAAATACAGATTTTTTTCCACACTCCTGCGTTTGTCCAAATGAGTTCATCAGCCGTAACACCGTTTGGTTTGCCGTATTTTTTTGTGATTTCGTCCACTGCCATTTGACATGATTTATTCCAACTTGAAACATCTGCTATGTCATTATTTTGTTTAACGCTTTCAGTGCTTTGCATGTTTTGAGGCGTGTTGGCTGCTGCTGCGTTATCATTTGATTGTGCTGAGTTACAACTACTCATTGTAAATGCTGTGGCTGCCATGAGCGAAAGCATTGATAAATAATTTTTCATTTTGATTTTTTTATTTAAGTTGCAAAATTGCGAACACCTAAGAAAAATTGTGTAACACAATTTTGGAAATATATTACATGATTCGCACTTTTTATTTTGTAGAAATGCTCTGTTCTACCAATACCACAAAAAAATTTGTGCCATACTTTCATCAGAGACAAGAGAATTTTAAATGAGAAATGATTTGCCCATAATGAGGTTTTCATAATATTTGTGCGAAAATTTACGGTTTTTAACTACAGCGGTGGCCGCTATTTTTTAGTTACAATCCGTCTTCTTTTGCTTTTTTATAAACTTGAAACGAAACATTATTATCCGTCAAGATTTTATATACTATCGTAGTAGCGTATGCGTCTTAAATGGCTTGACATTTATACTCCATTTTTATCTAATCTATTTTCAAATTTTGATTCAATTTCTTATAAATTAAACCATGGTTTATTTGGTAAGAACAGAATGGTGTACAACTTTTTTCTGCAAAATTCATTTGACTTGTACAGAAAGTGACCTAATAATGAACATTAAATGCTTAACACGCATTTTTTTTCTTACCAAACAACCGTAAAAGTATCAGCAATTTCTTTTTTGGCAAAATGTAGCTCTTTATTTAGATTTGATCCATGAAATCGAGCTATAAAATTTTACAGGAATCGCTAAGCGTTGATTCCTTGATTGTAAATCTTAGAAGCTGCTTTGATAGCTTTGCTGACAAACGTGCTAAAAATTCAA
>JACMRQ010000008.1 GCA_014376355.1 Arcicella sp.
CGCCTTTTACCACAAAAAACCCCTTATACGTAATGTGTAAGGGGTTTTTTATTATTGGTATGTGCGAGTTACTCTAATTTTAGGATAACTCGCATAAATAATATTTTTATCCCCAAAGCTTTCTTTAATTTATAGTTGTAAATGAAAAGTAAAGTGAGGTAATGAACGCTAAACTCTATTTCCTTAAAGTGCTCTCAAACAACTTGAAAATCCTTTTATATTCATCCATCCAAGAAGTTGGCTCAATAAAACCATGATCTTCCATCGGATAAGAGGCCAATTCCCAATTGCCTTTCCTAAGTTCAATTAATCGTTGTGATAGTCGAACGGCATCTTGATAATGTACATTTACATCTACCATTCCATGACAAATTAATAAATTTCCTTTTAATCCTTCAGCATAATAAATGGGTGAACTTTTACGGTAAGCAATGGAATCAGTTTGTGGTTCATTCAAAATATTGGCAGTGTAAGGATGATTGTACGCTGCCCAATCCGTAACAGGTCTTAATGCCGCACCTGCTGCAAAAACATCAGGTTTTGTGAACATTGCCATCAAGGTTATGAAACCACCATACGAACCACCGTAGATTCCAATTTTCTTAGCGTCAATTCCTTGATTTTCTATCAAATATTTAGTTCCATCCACATGGTCAGAAAGGTCTTTCCCTCCCATGAAACGATAGATTCCAGTCCGCCAATCACGCCCATAACCTGCCGAACCCCGATAATCAATATCTAAAACCGTATAGCCATTATCCACAAGCATATTATGAAACATATATTCTCTAAAATACTGACTCCACCATTTGTGAACGTTTTGTAAATATCCTGCTCCATGAACAAAAATCACGGCTGGTTTTTTGCCTTGTTCTCCCGTTTTAGATTCATAAAGACGGGCATGAATATCTTCGCCATCTTCGGCTTTGAAAGTAATAATTTCAGGTTCACGCCATTTATATTCTTTAAACTGTCGGCTTTGCGATTTTGTAATCTGTGAAGGTGGATTATTTACTTCATTTTCTTGTAAAAATACCTCCCAAGGGCGATTTGAAAATGAATTTAAGTAGGCTAACTTGGTTTCATCGGGCGAAAGAATAACTTGATTTGAACCTGTCATTTTAGTTAAACGAGTGCGAATTCCACCCGATACCGCCATTCGGTAGAAATGCTGTTCGCCAAAATGCACTTCGTTTGTAGTTAGATAGAAGTTTTGTTTATCACGAGATAATTGCACAGATTGGACTTCAAATTTTCCTTTTGTGAGTTGTTTACGAACGGAAGTTGCTAAATTAAAGGTATAAAGATGAGAAAACCCATCTACCTCCGACTGAAAATACAATGTCTGGTTATCTGCCAAGAAACCCAACGTTCCTACATTTCCCCCAAAACCAATGCCAGGTCCACCAATCCAAGCCTCATCACGCTGACGGTCAATTGTTTGCAATTTGCGAGTTGTCGGGTCAAGACTCATAATCCAACGGTCTTTATTGTCCTGACTTTTAACGACTAAAACGCAATATTTCCCATCTTCCGACCAAATCAGATTACTAAAAATTACTTTTCTTGGTTCAATTTTCTTTTTGGCGGTGTCTTTTTTAACTACCAGTAATTTTTTGAGATAATCTTTCAAATAATCAGGTTCGTCAAAAATTCCATCAATTTCTTTAGTCAAAACTTGTAAGGACGTATCTTTTTTGATGTCATAAACCCAAAATTCAGAGGACGTTTGAGCTGCTCCTACCTTCGTGCGTGCGGGTAAATCCTCCGTAAAGCCAGATTCTGTAACATAACTTGGAACAATGGCGGATTTTGTTCCTGTGGCAGATTTAGTTAAACGATAAGTAATATATTTTTCATCTGGACTCAATTGTGGCTCTAAGACTGTTTTATCTTCCACAAAAATTTCTTTGGCACGTTTTGGCAAATCTGCCTTTTGGATTTTATCACCCTCTTTTTTCTTATCAGAACGTTCCTTCAATATGTCGAATAGGCTCAATTGGTCTTGTTTTTGCCATTTTTCCTGCTCGCTCAATTTGGGTTCAGGTTTCTTTGTACCAACTTGGAAATTAGTCAATTGGTCAATTTCTCCATTGCCAATCGTGAAGCTGAACAGGATATTACCTTTCGTAAAAATAATTTTATCATCTTTGCCGTTGAAGGTTGGATTAGATTCAGATTCAACAGTATTTGTAATCTGTCTAATCGTCATTGTTCGGCAATCCATTAAATAAATATCCCCATTTTTAGCATATACTTTCTTACTAAAATCGGCAGAATAGCTCCCAGAATTTGAAGGCAAAGCTCGACGAGTTTGTGGGGAAACTTTAAAGGGCTTCTTCTCAGTGACAGATGCCCCATAAAGCGAATCAGCTTTATTTTTATCAGGATTCCAGTTAAAATAAATTGTTTTGGAATCTTCCGACCAGAAGATATTTGAAGGCAAAGCACCAATAGTAAATTTTGGGTCTTGCATAATTTGCTCAACCGAAAGGCTTTGGGCTTTTATGCTGAAAATTAGGGCGGTTGTTAGGAGGGTTAGTAGTGTTTTTTTCATGGGGGTTTGATGAAAGTTAAACTCTAAATTAGTGAAAATCTGTGGTTTTAGTTTTGTCAATCTTTTAGTTGTTGAAAATAGGGATATTGTGGAGAATATTTTGAGTGCTTTTGGGAATTTATTTACGAGTTTTGGGAAGGGATAAGGAATGAGAAAGACGAGTTTTTAGGCTCGCCTATTACTATTTTATTGATTATATTTCTTCATCATTTCCAAAATTCTTTTGGCAGGTTCTCTTACTTCGGCTGCAATACTATTGAAAAATAAATCTGAATTTTTACGGGTTAAAGCTTGAATAGCAACGTAATATGGTCGCAAAATTACATCATAGCCATTTTCTGATAATGTCTGTAAAAAGTGTGTTCCGTATCCTAATTTTACAATCGTTACTGCTGACTTCCACCAATCATCTTGTGTATTTGAAGGTAAAGAATCATCTATTTCATTCAACGCTTCAATGATAAACCCTTTTGCAATACCTGCATTCTTTTCATAGTATGCAAAAAGAGCTTTATTCAAAAAGCAGGAATCTTTTAATTCTTTATTATCAGGAATTGACTCAAAAAGTTCTTCCGCTTCTTTTAACTTATTTAATTTATCTCTGTAAAGAAATACTAAATTATATTTTGGATAAGCAAAATTTTCATCAATATCTATTGCTTTAAGATAAGCATATTCTGCTTCTGAATATTTCCTTAGATGGTTATGATATAAGTTTCCTAATGTATTCCAAGAATGAGACCATTCAGGAGATATATTTATAGAGTTTTTAAGTGCTAATTCTGCTTTTTCATATTCTCCCATAATTTGATATAATATCCCTAAATCAAGCCATGAGTGTTCTGAATTTCCATTAATTGCCAATGATTTTCGATATTCTTCTTCACTTTCTCTATATCTCCCAAGTTTCATATATATCAATCCACGATCATGAAAAATAGTTGGGTTATTGGGGTCTAACTGCAGTAATTGGTTTACTATATTCAAACATATATCAAAATTATTTATTAGATAATTTTGATATAAATATTCTTCCAAAAGTGTAAATTTCTCAAAAACCGCTTCATAAGGAATTGAAAATTCTCTTAAAATATTCTCATCCGTTTTACTTAACTCTAAAAGCTCATCATAACTCTTTTTTTGTAATTTTTCCTTTAATTCCTTATTTTTCAAAGTATCAGCCAACGCTAAATCATAAAATATTTGATTTTTAGAATTATTACTATATTCTAATCTGATATATGCCATACTTTCCACCTCCTCACCATACAGAGATTCTATAAATTTACTCAAACAATACAGTTCTCTTTTTTGGCGGCGGCTACTTCTTCGCATTAAATACCAAATATTAAAAAAACGCTCAGAGAGTTCATAGGCAGAGCCTTTTGCTTCAAAAGCATCTAATTTTTGTAGCCAACCAACGTCCACCAATCGCTTTAATTGGGGAGAAAGTTGGGCATTTTCTAATTGGGTAACGTTTCTTAATTGCTCAATCGTCATTGGTTCCCAATGCAAAGCAATGGCATCTAAAACTACTTGTAATTGGGCGGGTAGTTCCTCAAAACGTGCTTTGTATAAGGGTGTAACTACGTCTAAAAGTGCATCTAAGTCAGTTTGTATTTCAACACTAAATCCATCCTGAATCAATGGAAAGAGCATTGAAATGGTGCGTGGTGTTCCGCCCGTGAGTTCATATAATGCTCCTAAACGAGCTTTGTTTTTATAAATAATTTGTTCAAAATCTTTCTTTCCAGTAATTTTTGCTAAGTTTTGTAGCACCTCAATACTCTCATCAAGCGTTAGTTTTTTGAGATATTGAATCTGAAAAGCATCATAAAAAGCCGCTCCATAATCAACCGTATCATCAATCGTAGTGGCACTTGCTCCCAACATGATTGGAGCATTATTACTCATTAAAATAGCTCGTAATTGATGTTGTTCTTCTTTGGATATTTTATCAAAAATGAGGTTCAAGTTATCTACTAATAAAACAGGTCTTCGATCAATTTTAATTGTCCATTTTTCAAAAATGGCATAAATAGCGTTATTTTCTTGATGATGACTTTTAGCAATCCCGTCAATTTCAGCATCCAAAATCTTCGTAAATTCTGTTTGATTTTCTCTATCCAAAGCATCGGCAAGCGCATCTAAGCAATTAAGCCAAAACTTTGAAAGGCGGTCAATATTATATTGTTCTTCGGGAAACGTCAAAGCAATAAAATTATCGCAATATGGTTTCTTCCGAAGTTCAACCGCAATTCTTACCAAGAGTGAAGTTTTGCCCATACCTCTTTGCCCAATCACCAAATGATGTTGCGGAATAGAATTAGGTTTTTCAGCAATGATTTTTTTGAAAATATATTGAAAAAAAGCAATGCGAGTAACAAAACTCAATTCAATTTCTTCATCGGTCAATCGCCCTGGATTGAAGAAGCCAATTTTAGTTAAATCTAATTTTTTCATTTCACAAATCGGTTAAACCAAAAATCTCTTAACAAAGGTGAACGGAATAGATAAAGGTTATTTTCTTCCATCAGATATCCATCATTTTTGAGCATATACAGTAAATGAGTTACAGCACTTTCAACTTCTTCTGGATTTTGATTTTGAGCTGAAAGAACATTAATCAAATTCTCTCTTCTACTTCCTTGATTTTCTTGACAAATGTGTTTGAGCAAGACAAAAGCTTGGTTACTTAAATCGGCATATTGTTCCTGTATTCTTTCATCCCAAGTATTAAAGTGTTTTTCGTTAATTAGGGCTTTATAAGCAACTTCTACAATTTCAGTATTCAGAGTAAGTTCTTCAACTTTAAATAAATAAGTAATTTTCTCGAACATTATTTGCAAGAAATAAGGTAAGCAAAATGATAGTTTTTGAACGATGGCTTCTTGAATTTCAAAACTCAAATCTAAATTATCTCTTTCAGCTAATTTTCGTAGCATTGCCTTACTGGTTTCATTATCAAAAGGTTTGAGGAAATAGTCGGACATATCATTCATGGTTGTACTTATACGATGAGTATGTGTAAAGTTTTCAATTCCAACCGAACTGCAAAAAATCCAACGAATCTTAGAACCCGATTTAATCCGTAACTCACGCATCCAATGAAGAAAAGATGATACATTCCTATGTCCATCTTCTTGATTGATGATATTTGATAGCAGAACGGTAAGTTCATCCATAAAAATTAAAGTCTCTTTTTCGTGGTCGAGTAAGTCAGCTAATTGCTTGTAAATATCCTCTTTTTGAGATTGCCATTCTAAAGAAATTTTGATTCCTTCGTGTTCATAAGTAGGTTTGATTTGTTTCAATAAATCGAATAGCTTGTTGCCTTTTTCTTTGATGATTCCCCAAGCAGTAGATTTTTTTAATTCTTCTATAAACGACTCTATGAATGCCTTTTCACTCGTTATTTTTTCAAGATTTATAGAAATAACTTGCCAATTTTCCTGTTTTGCTATTTCTACAAGCTTTAGGGCAAATGAAGTTTTCCCAACTCTTCGAGGCGAAGGGAATATCAAATTATTACCAGTATTTATACGCTTCCATGCATAAGTAAGCTCTTTTTCTCTTCCAAAAAAGTTATCTCCTTCAACGGGAGTTCCTGTTCTACTTTCCATATCATTAATTTTTCTCAAAGATATATACAAAAATGTATATATACAAAAATGTATATATCTTTTTTGAAGTAAGTTTATGCCCACAAAAAAGGCGAGCCTCACGACTCGCCTTTTCTTTTTAAACCCCTACTCATAAAACCCAACCCCATTCTCCGCCATCTCTCGCAATTTTTCCGTTGGTTTAAAGCGTTCACCATAAATTGCTGTTAAACGGTCGCATTCTGAAACGAAGGTTTTTATGCCAACTGTATCCACAAATGAAAGCGTTCCACCTAAATATGCAGGAAAACCCCAAGCGAAAATTGAGCCTAAATCTGCATCTAAATTCGTACGAATTACGCCTTCTTCAACGCATTTTACGGTTTCTAAAACTTGACGGTACAACAATCTCGTTTTTATGTCGTCCGTTGAGATTTGTTCTGCTTTTACTGGAAACATTTCTGCTAAACCCTCCCATAAATGCTTTTTACCTCCCTCTGGATATTCGTAGAAACCTGCCTTGGCTTTTTTGCCTAAACGTCCCATTTCAGTAAACTTTTTACTGATTTGGTAGGTCGGATCGTTTTCTGGCAAAAAACCGTCTTTGACTGCACTTCCAGAAATTTTATACGCTAAATCTAAAGCTACTTCATCCGAAACTGCCAAAGGTCCAACGGGCATTCCAATTTGTTTGGCAATGTTTTCTATGACTACTGGATTTACACCATCTTTCAGTAATTCAATGCCTTCTGAAGTATAAGTAAAGAATACTCTTGAAGTATAAAATCCTCTCGAATCATTCACTACAATGGGCGTTTTGCGAATTTTTTTCACGTAATCCATCGCTACTGCCAAAGCGTAATCAGAGGTTTGTTTACCCATGATTATTTCAACCAATTGCATTTTATCAACGGGCGAAAAGAAATGGATTCCGATAAAATTCTCTGGTTTTACCGAAGCATTTGCCAGTTTTGAAATTGGTAAAGTAGAGGTATTTGAGCCAAAAACTCCTCCTATTGCCAATAGTGGTTCAGCATCTTTGGTTACTGTGGCTTTCAATTCCCAATTTTCAAAAACGGCTTCAATGATTAAATCTGCTCCTTCGATTTCAGCATAATTATCCGTTGGTATAATTAACCTCAAAATGCCTTCTGCTTTCAAATAATCCATTTTCCCTCTCGAAATTGCTTTATCCAAAATCCCTTTTGAATAGGCTTTTCCTTTCTCGGCGGCTTCCATTGAAACGTCTTTCAACACGACTTGAATTCCTGCCATTGCCGATACGTAAGCAATGCCCGCACCCATCATTCCCGCACCCAAAATTCCTACTTTTTTGACATCCGTTTTATCAATTCCTTTCGGACGACCAACGCCTTTATTTACTTCGTTCAAACCAAAGAACATGGTACGAATCAAGTTTTTGGCAACCGACGAATTTGCTACTTTCACAAAATGCCGAGCCTCAATAATTAAACCTCGGTCGATATTTACCAAAAGTCCTTCATAAACACACGACATGATTTCGATGGGTGCGGGATAATTTCCCTGCGATTTCCCCATAATCATTGCCGTTCCGCCCATCATTAATTGTAATCCTTTGGGAGTCAAAATATTACCGCCTGGAACTTTAAAATTTTCTCTGGCTTGAATTTTTCCCGTTTTCTTATTCACTTCATCCCAAGGCTGAATGGCGTTTGGATTCGCATTGATAAACGCAAAGGCTTTTTCCATCATTTCTTCGGATGTTTCTGCCAAAGCGTCTACCATTCCCATTCCCAATGCTTCTTTGGGAGAAATTTTCTTGCCTTCCAACAACATCGGAGCCGCCATTTCCATGCCAATCATTCGGGGCAAACGTTGCGTTCCGCCTCCGCCTGGCAATAAACCAATCGTTACTTCAGGAAAACCAATCACCGCTTTTGGATTATTCAATGCCACTCTATAATGACACGCCA
>JACMRQ010000096.1 GCA_014376355.1 Arcicella sp.
AAAAGGTGAGTCAAAGAAGGAGCGGCATCAAAAGGAACGTGATTTTTATATTTATTAAAAAGAATTAAATGTTCTGGAGAAAGAGCAATTGAAGGATTTATTTCTACGTTAAATTTGGCATTAAGTTTTTGAAGTTTTTGTTGCGTTTTACTGGGTTTGAAATTCAATAGATTAATTCTTAACCAAATTGCACTAAAAAGTGAACCATTAAATTTTAAAAAGTTAGTGTTAAATATAGATTGTCCCATTCTAAACCAGCCTTTTTCCAGATATTCATCTAAATCTTCACCTTTTATTGAGTTTTGGGGATAATGTAATTCTGCAAGCATTGAGTATTGATTGGATTTGAGCAAATGTAAAATGTCTTTAATTACAAAGTTAAAGAATAAGTTTATTGTATAACTGAAAACGGCATCGCTAAAAGCAATACCGTTCTTGAATTTCCTAAATATTAAGACGATAAATTTCTTACAAAATTCCGTTAACTTGTTGATTTTCTGCAAAAGGTTGTTGATAAACTCGCTTGCCCGTTGCTTTAAAAATTACGTTTGCCAAAGCTCCGCCTGTTGGAGGCAAAGCAGGTTCGCCTAAGCCCGTTGGGTCGATGCCATTATTGACAAAATGAGCCTCAATTTCTGGTACTTCATTATATTTTATCAATCTATATGTATTGAAATTTGTTTCTTGTGGAACGCCATCTTTAAAACTTAGTTTGCCGTACATTGCATGACCAATTCCATCGACAATGGCTCCATAAATCTGATTTCTTGCTCCACTTTCATTGATCACAATGCCACAATCTGTTACAGCATACACTTTTTTGAGCGTTGGTTTACCCTTTTTCATCTCAATTTCAGCCACTTGAGCTACGTATGAATTATGTGAAAAATACACGCTAAATCCTTGATGCGTATCTTTCTTTATTTTTCCCCATTGAGATTTTTCAGCCGCCATTTTAATCACTTTTTCAAAACGATCAGGCTCGTAAGTAATCTTACCGACAGGCTTTTCCTTCACTTTTGCCAATAATTCTAAGCGAAATTGAATTGGATCTTTGCCAACTGCCGTTGCCACTTCATCCAAAAATGCTTGTTCGGCATAAGCCAAAAAGTTGGTAATTGGAGCTCTCCAAGGTCCCGTTGTGATGGGTGATTTATAGTCCACCGAATCAATTAATACATTTTCAACTGCCCCTACTGGAAAATTATCTTGTCGGGTTGAATTACCCGCATTCATACTCACGCCCCTCAACATAAAACCCGTCATATTACCTGCTTTATCAACCGCAGCTTTGAAGCGATAACGCACGGCAGGTCTATAAATTCCACCGCCCATGTCGTCTTCACGAGTCCACATTACTTTTACAGGAGCTTTGATAATACTTGATAATTCAGCCGCTTCCAAAGCATAATCATTGTTCAATCTTCTACCAAAACCTCCACCCATTTTAGTCAATTCCAAAGTAATATTTGCAACGGGAATGTTCAATAATTTAGAAACTTGGTCAACGGCATTTTGTGGCGTTTGAGTTGGACCTGCTAATCTCACACTTTTCTCCTTAACATCCGCAAAGAAATTCATGGGTTCCATTGGATTGTGGGGTAAAAAAGGACATTGATAATCTGCCTGAATTACCTTGTAGGCTTCCTTAAATGCTTTTTCAACATCACCATCTTTTCTTCTAACTTCTGCTTTATTTCCTTCCATCATTTCCGTAAAAATACGATTGTGGTCAGAATCACTTTCGAGGTCTTTATCTTTCTCCCAATCAATTTTTAGAACTTTCCGAGCCTTCATAATCTGCCAAGTAGATTTACCGACTATTGCCACCTTGTTTCCAAATGAAACTACATCAATAATACCAGCCATTTTCTTAGCTTCGGAAGCTTCAAAAGACTTCAGTTTCAAACCAAAAGCAGGCGGTCTTTGGATTTGGGCGTGCAACATTCCCTCCGTTTTGAAATCAATGCCATAAACGGGTTTTCCAGTAATAACGTCATGATTATCAACGCTTTTTATGGTTTGCCCAATCAGTTTAAATTCTTCCGTTTTCTTTAACTTCACCTCTTGTGGGATTGGCAATTTTGAAGCCGCTTCCGATAATTCGCCATAGGATAATTTTTGTCCCGTTGATGAAATCACAAAGCCATTTTCAGCCTTACAAGTTGAAACATTTACCGACCATTTTTGAGCCGCCGCTTCC
>JACMRQ010000009.1 GCA_014376355.1 Arcicella sp.
CCCTTTTGGGAAAAAATACGCTACTGTTCAAGTTGTAAGTGCTTGATTATCACAAAAGAGTATAAGTTTTGGGCAGGTGCAAGTGGATAGAAAGTCCAATGAAATAACGGCTATTCCCCGTTTATTAGAAGATTTAGATTGTGAAGGTAGAATCTACTCGTATAGTAAACAACAAAGAAAGTACCCATAAACGTATCTACATCAGCAGTTTAACGGATGATTGTCCCCAAAAATATGCTAATTTAATTTTGGAACATTGGGGAATTGGAAATGGGTTACATTGGCATTTAGATTTAACATTTAGAGAAGATGATTCAAGAGTCAGGAAAGATAATGGCCCCATGAACCTAAATATTTTCCGATTTTCAAGTTATAACATCATAAAAGAACTCATGAAAAAAACATCAACCACCAAAAGACTCTGTGTTGTTGTTAGATTCAACCTTACACACTATGAAAAAGGGATCACAATTGATAAATCTCAAATGGAGACTCAGAGAATATTTTATAGTAAAAATATTCCTCAATTATCGTACAAAGTAAACCCATAGAATTAAGTGCCTTATTTATCATTCCTTAGAGATTTATTTCATTATCAATAAAGAACGTTTTATTCAAATCTTACTACTCCTTGTACTAAAATAAAATATCACTTCTCTTAGAGGTTGTCTAAATTTACGTTCCACGAGTTTTTCTTGACATAATTCTAATCATAGTCCAATAGATAAATGCCTCAGAGTGAGACACATTAACCTCATAGTCTTTAGTAAGTCTTCTATGAAAGGCAAACCATCCAAAAGTTTTTTCAATTCCATTGCGGCAACCATCCATCTTTTAGGGATGACTTGAAAACCTTTGATACTCAAAACTTGGGCAACGACTTCCAAAACGATATTAAAGCCCTCTTTAATTTGTGTGATAAATTCAACACCATCAAAACCTTGATCGGCTAATATTTTGGTTAACCTTACAAAGCGGTTACCTAATTTTTCAATCGCTAATTTAGCACCCGCTCTTTCTCCAATATTACCTTGGGTAATGACCAAAGAAATAATAAAACTCAAAGTGTCTGTAATGATAAAACGTTTACGGCCCTCTACTTTTTTATTACCATCAAAACCTTTAAAGTCAGTAACAGACGTAGTCTTAACTGACTGATAATCAATCAGTACAGGACTTAGAGAAGAGTATTTTCCTAAGTTCATTCTGATTTGAAGAAGCATAATATGATGAATTTTTTCAGTTGTTGCATCCTGTGCCCATTTCCGAAAATAGTAATAAACAAGTTTCCAGTCAGGAAAATCATTTGGTAACATTCGCCACTGAATACCTGTCTTATTGACATATAAAATAGCATTGATAATTAAACGAATAGAGTATTTTCTTTTTCGTTTCCAAATTTTGAAATCCAAATTATCTTTGATATTTGGTCATTGAGAATCGGTTAAATCTGTTGTGTACATAATGGAGTAATTTTAAGTTTGACAACTCAAAATTACATAACCGATTCTTTTTCATGAAACTTTAGACAACCTCTAAGATAAGATTGATGTACTGTTAGAACTAATAACGTTTGAGTTAATGTTAATTTTAGGCAAATAAATGTTGTTAATAGTTGATAAAACGTTTAAAAACTGAATTTTAAACTAATTTTGACTATTTTTATATTTAGAAATATTGAAATATTTGAATTGATAAGAAGTTAAATCAATGATTTACAAGAGTCGTCATTAAATTCATAGTCTGATTAGTATCAAATCCTTAATGAAAAATGAAAAAAATTTTGTTCATTCTCAGCGTACTTTCGCTGGCAAGCTGTCAAAAAAATGTGTATTTGACAGGTTCGTTAATGCACCAACTCCAAGAAAATGAACTTGATTTAACTCGAATTCAGTTCTATAACGATAATCCATTATACCTTGAACGTGAAGTACCATCATCTGATGCCAATATAAAATCAGGAAAAGTAGTTTTTAAAAATGGAAGGTATATCAACCGTATTTCTTTGGAAAAAAATACTCCAGGACTATTACAAAAAGAAAATGCTGGAAACTTGTTGTTATCATTTGAGAAAGGTAAAGAGGATAATGCTTTAAATTTTGGACCTGTTGCGGGAGAAAAAGGTGAATTTTTCTATCAACTCGTCGATTCACAGGGCAATTCTGCTTTTTCACGGTTGGATTATGAAGGGAATAAATATTTGGTAATTTATAAAAAACCACGTGTAAGAATTATGCTTTCAAAAAGTGTATTGAATAATTTGAAAATAAAGGTTCGACGGATAAAAGGAAATAAAGTGAAGTAATAATAGATAGTTCAGTTGTTAATTTGCCAAGGAAGGCGTCGTTTAAAACGATGCCTTCCTTTTTTATTTAAAAAATTTTAAAATGTATCTTTTTTATTTAGTATGCTTGCATAATAAATAAATCTTTTACAATTTTGCGTTGTTATGCAGTGCATAATAAATTTATTTTTTATAATCATCCCATGAAAGCAGATAAAACCGTTGACTATCACATAAAATTAGGCTGGCACGCCATCAGTAGAATGTATAATTCCTACGCAACTCCTTCTGATATGACAATGGCTATTGGTTATGTATTATTAAATATTGATAAAAAAGGTACACCCGCCACTAAAATTGCTCCCGCCTTAGGATTAGAACCACGCAGTTTGACTCGAATGTTAAAATCATTGGAGGATAAAAAGTGGATTCGTCGAGAAATAGATGAAGATGACCGCCGTGTGGTGAATGTATATTTAACCGAAGAAGGAAAACGAAAAAGAGACTTTGCTCGTCAGGGAGTAATTCTATTTAATGATGCTATTTACGAAAAAATTGGAGAAGAGAAACTCAATATTTTCTTTGAAGTAATGCAGAAAATAAACGAAGTAGTAAACAATGACACGGCAAATTATAAAGCTGAAAACTTGTTGGAAGAAATAATATAGAAATTATGTCTCGCCTAATAATAATATTTAAAATATTTTAATTGTTATGCTTGCATACCGTTTTTTTATTTGTGTATATTTACTGAAAATTAGTATGCTTGCATAACAATCTTTCAGTAAATATTTATTGTGATTATTTTAAATAATTCACAATCAGGACTTTAAAATCAAAAACATGGCACTTACACAAAATAAAGCTTCAATAAAAGGAGGCGAATTTTTAATCAAAGACATTGAGGCTTCGGAGATTTTTATTCCTGAAGAGTTCACTGAAGAGCAAAAAATGATTGCTCAAACCTGTTTAGATTTCCTTCGTACGGAAGTTCATCCTCGTTTGGACGATGTTGATTATGCCAAAAATACTGATTTGATGGTGGAATTGATGAACAAAGCGGGTGAATTAGGTTTATTAGGAACTGCCATTCCAGAAGAGTATGGTGGTTTTGGAATGAACTTCAATACTTCTATGTTAGTAGCAGAGGCTTGCGGTGGTGGACATTCATTTTCGGTGGCGTTGTCAGCCCATACGGGCATCGGAACTTTACCAATTTTATATTACGGAACGGAAGAACAAAAATCTAAATATTTGCCAAAACTTGCTTCTGGTGAATGGAAAGCGGCTTATTGTTTAACTGAACCAGATTCTGGTTCGGATGCAAATTCAGGAAAAACAAAAGCAGTTTTGTCGGAAGATGGGAAAAATTTTATCCTCAACGGGCAAAAAATGTGGATAACTAACGCTGGTTTTGCTGACCTTTTCATTGTTTTTGCCAAAATAGATACTGATAAATCTCTATCGGCTTTTATTGTGGAAAAAACCTTTGGCGGAATTAGTATGAATGAAGAAGAACGCAAGATGGGAATCAAAGGTTCTTCAACTCGTCAAGTGTTTTTTACGGATTGTATTGTTCCTGTTGAGAACCAATTGTTTACTCGTGAAGGAGGATTCAAAATTGCGGTAAATATTTTAAATATTGGTCGTATTAAATTGGCTTCTGCCGTATTGGGTGCTTGCAAAGGTGTAATTGGTCAGTCGGTTAATTATGCAAATGAGCGCAAACAATTTGGAACATCCATTAGTAATTTTGGAGCCATTAAGCACAAAATTGCAGAAATGACGGTGAAAGTATTTGCTTCAGAATCAGCGTGTTACCGTGCAGGACAAAATATTGACGATGCTATTGAAGACCTTTTGTCGGGGGGAATGGATTCGGCACAAGCGAAATTAAAAGGTGTTGAGCAATTTGCGATTGAGTGTGCCATGTTAAAAGTTCACGGTTCAGAAGTCTTGGATTTTGTGGTGGATGAAGGTGTACAGATATACGGTGGCATGGGATTTTCAGCCGAAGCACCCATGGATAGAGCGTATCGTGATGCCCGTATCAACCGAATTTTTGAAGGTACAAACGAAATTAATCGTTTGCTTTCAGTGGGAACAATCGTGAAACGTGCGATGAAAGGTGAATTGAATCTGATGCCTGCGGCAATGGCAGTCGGCAAAGAAATTATGGCAATTCCAGATTTTGCGCAGCCAGAGGAAGGAATATTAATGGCAGAAAAGAAAGTAATCAAGAACTTAAAGAAAGCAAGTTTGATGATTGCGGGAGCATCGTTACAGAAATTTATGATGAAATTTGAGCATGAGCAAGAAATAATCATGAATTTAGCGGATATGTTAATCGAGCTTTA
>JACMRQ010000097.1 GCA_014376355.1 Arcicella sp.
AACAAGTCAATTAATTTCTTTAATTGGCTCAAAAATTCCCTTTTAAAGCCGATTAGCCTCAATACTTCACAAAATCGTTTTTCCCTTATTAATTCCGTAAATTTGTCTTTTATCCTTATTAGTACAAAATATTTTACAATGTCATTTGAATCATTAAATCTTATTGAACCTATCCAAAAAGCCTTGATGGCGGAGGGTTATACAACGCCTACGCCTATTCAAGCTCAGGCAATTCCAATCATTTTACAGGGAACAGACCTCTTGGGCGTGGCTCAGACTGGTACGGGAAAAACGGCAGCTTTTGCTATCCCGATTCTTCAATTATTACATAAAAACCATACTTTTCATAAGGGTAAACGTTCGATAAAAGCCCTCATTATTACGCCTACTCGTGAATTAGCCATACAAATTGATGACAGCTTTGAGTCTTACGGTAAATATACTGGACTTACGCACACGGTCATTTTTGGAGGTGTAAAACAAGGAAAGCAGACCGATGCTTTACAAAATGGAGTGGATATTTTAGTGGCAACACCCGGGAGATTATTGGACTTAATTAACCAACGATTTATTTCTTTGAAAGAAATACAGTTGTTTGTTTTGGACGAAGCCGATCGTATGTTGGACATGGGTTTTGTCCATGATATTAAGAAAGTTCTTGCCATTCTTCCTGAACGTCGCCAGTCGCTGTTTTTCTCGGCTACAATGCCTCCTGAAATTCAGAAATTATCCGAAAATATTCTTTATAAACCCCAAAAGGTGGAAGTTACACCTGTTTCATCCACAGCAGATACCATTAAACAAGCGCTTTACTTTATTGATAAAAACAATAAAAATGCCTTGTTGTTGGATATTTTGGAGGATAAAACGATTGAAACCGCTTTAGTTTTTACTCGCACAAAACACGGTGCTGATAAAGTTGTGAAAGTTTTATTGAAAAGTAACATTAAAGCGGAAGCCATTCACGGGAACAAGGCTCAGAATGCTCGTCAGCGAGCTTTGGAGAATTTTAAGGCAAAAACAACACGGGTTTTAGTTGCTACGGATATTGCCGCCAGAGGAATCGATGTGGACGATTTGGCTTATGTCATCAACTTTGAAATGCCTAATATTCCTGAAACGTACGTACACAGAATTGGGCGTACAGGTCGGGCAGGAGCAAATGGAACGGCTTTTTCATTCTGTGAAACAGAGGAAATCCCGTATTTGAAAGATATTCAAAAATTAATTGGCAAGAAAATACCCGTTATCGAAAATCATGATTATCCAATGAATACCACGCCTGTTGTGGATGTGCCAAAACCAACGCAACAACAGCACCAAAATAGAGGTGTTTCTAAACCAAATGAGGCTAATAAAGGGAAGAAGGTTTGGTTTAAGCGGAAGTAAGTACCCATTCAATAAGTTAATTTTACATGATTACCTTTAGACTATTTTTCTGACATTTATAAGTTTTATACAAAAAACATAGAAATAGTACAAAATTTTATATAATTATATCAAGTAATATTTGTTTCTTTCCGTGAAAAATTTGTTCTATCTTTAAACATTGAGTTTCTTTGTATTCGTTTTTAGAGATGGATTTTCAATCAATAAAAAATTAATGAAATTAGTCACTAAAAACCATCAACATAGAACTAAAGAAAACGAATGTTTATAAATGCAATTGCCAGCTTTTTGCCCGAGCAAATTATTACCAATGCCTATTTTGAACAACTTAATGGACTGACTGACGATTGGATTACGGAACGGACTGGTATTCGTGAACGTCGCAAAGCCTCAGAACAAGAAAATACGCATACGATGGCGATTGAAGCGGTGGATAAATTAACCCCCATTCTTCCTTATGACATTTCTGAAATTGACCTTATCATTGGAGCAACTTATACGCCTTATGATTGTATTTTTACCCTTGGTCATGCTGTTCAACATCATCTTAATGTCAGTGAAATCCCAGTGGTAACGATTTCTTCTGCTTGTTCATCTTTGCTGAATGCCATTGAAATTGTGGAAGGATATTTTGCTTTAAACAAAGCAACAAAAGCCTTGATTGTGGCGTCAGAACATAACACCGCCTACAACAACGAAGACGACCCTAAAGCAGGACATCTTTGGGGAGATGGTGCTGTCGCATTATCAGTCTCAAAAACAAGAATTTCTGAAACTGATTGGGAGATAAAAGACGTACTTACGGCTGGGGCTGCCAACGTGGGGAAAGCTTCGGAAGGTGTTACTTTAAAACCACTTGAAAAGGGCATACTAATGCCTTATGGAAAAGACGTTTTTATAAATGCTTGTACCTATATGCCTAAAGCCAGTTTGCAAATTTTAGAACGTAATAACCTTACAATCAGCGATATAAAATACATTGCTCCTCACCAAGCTAATCTTAGAATATCTAAAAATGTGGCAGGAACTCTGGGTGTTTCAGAAGATGTGATGCTTTCGAATATTCAGTATTTAGGCAATACAGGTTGTGCAGGATGTGCCATAGTTTTGGATGAAAATAAATATAAATTTGAGAAAGGAGATAAAATTATTGTAACCGTTTTTGGGGGAGGATATTCTTACGGAGCAATGCTATTAGAAATATAAATTTTTAAATATTGCTTATTTATTTCCTATCGTACACAGTAAAAAATTAGAAATAAAAAAAGGCAGAATTTGTAGTCCCTAAGTAACAAAAGCAGTCATTGTTACCAACTGGTAAATCGAGCTTATTAATTATAATAGAATAGTTTTACTCCGGATTAAAATAGGAATGAATAACACATGAAATACAAATATTTAAAATGTTGGACAAGAATTGAATAATATAAATCTTTGTCCAATATTTTAAACCAAAACAATGTAAATATTAAAAAAATTATTTCACTTCCTCATAATCTACATAATCACCCCCGCCAAAACTTTCTGGCTTTTTTCCTTTATTTTTAGGACTGTAATCTACATCAATTTCACCTTCACGTCTTTGTTGAGATTGATACGTTTTTTGTTGTTGCCGCATATCTTGCTGAACTTTATTTACTTGTGTTACAATAAATCCCTTCAATGCCCATTTTATCAATTTTGGCAATACATAGAAAATCAATGCGAGTATAATTATAAACTTAACCATATTTTTTTATTAAAATTGAAAGAGTGTTCTTAAGGAATTAGAGAATGATTAAAATCTGCCTTTAAACACACTATATTTATTACTCTGATGGAAGAATAACGTTAAAATTACGAATTAGTTTACTGCGTATTGTCCTTTTTTGATAAGTTTTTATGAGTGGTCGTATTTTTGTTTAAATAGAAATGATAATTTTGTATTAAACAACGAACTTCACCTATGAAAAATTGGCTAAAAAATTTACTATTCGTATTATTTTCCTTCATCTTTTTGGGCATTGGAATATTTGTAGCACAAATCTTTATTAATGAAAAAGGTAATCCGCTGAAGGACCCAAATTTCTTGGCAACTTCTCCCATAGATTCCACAATTATATCTACTTCATTTCCATCTGATTCAACCCAAATTTGGACAGATGATACCATTCAAATCGATGAACCAATTATCAAAAGGGAAACTAAAGAAGAAACATTCGATAAAGAGATAAAATTATCGAGTGATTATTTAGTGATAATAGGAATTTTTGGCGAACGGTCAAATGCTAATCGAGAAGTCAAAAAATTGAAGGATATCGGTTATAAAAGTGCTTATCGTTTCTCGAAATCATCAATGGATTTGGTAAGTGTAGGGCAATTTGGAAAGCAAGAAGCTGAAAAAATAGCTTTGGAATTGAGAAATAAAGGATATGAAACAATTGTTAAACATAAGTAAAATAAGAATTAAATGAACAAATGGTGTCATTTTCGCCAGATTTTATAATTTGGATAATTATTTTAATTCCCTAATCCAAATTTCAAATAATAAAATTTGGTGAATCAAACAATAATGTGTTATTTCGGACTATTAAAATATCACGTCTCTTTAGTCTTCACAACTTTTCAATTTCATTTTTTACCAAATTTACCTAAACAAAAATAATAATGAGCAAATTCGATGAAGCTATCGTAACCTATCAAGGCGAACTTAGCAAATTAGGCATCTCTATTGATGCAACTCTTCTTACGTCAGTAACAAAAGGATTAGGACCTTCTATCTACAACGCTGATTCGTCAAAAGTTTCGTCTTCTGATCCAGAGGAAATTGCCCGAGTGAAAAATAACTTCCTTATCGGAAAGTTAGGATTAGCAAATGGACCTGAATTAGATGCAGCTATTCAAGCAGTTGTTAATCAAATGGGCGCATCTAATCGCAATAAATACCGAGCTATTTTCTATGCTCTTCTGACTATCAATTTAGGGAAAGAATCATTTTATGCTTAGTTAATTAGCATTATTTCATTGGCAATCATTTATGCAATTACTTACGCCACAAGCATAAAATACAAAAAATCCATCTTACGTTTGTAGAATGGATTTTTTATTCTCTAAGAACAAGAATCGACAGCCCCCCGACCACCGATTTTGTAAACTATTACCTAACCTAAATTCATTATTTGCGAGTGAGATTATACATTTCAATCCTTATTTTTTATCTAACAATTCTCGTTATTAATTACCAGTTTCAACATCTTCTATAACTTTCTCGCCTTCATCCTTAGTTACTGTTTTAAAGTTCTTCTTTTATAACGTAATTTAAAACAATATCAATGCCATGATTTTACTGATTTTCTGTAAATATTTTAATAAAAAATTAAAATTATGTTGCCCAACTATGCAGAGCTAAATTTTATTACCTCGAAATTTTACTGCATATTTCTTTACTACATTTTTGTCAAGATTCTGCTCAAAATCAATTCTCCCTAAAAAATCTAATTTTGTATAATTCAAAATAAAGTCTTCGGAAGATATATTTTGTTGTCCATTAAAAATAATTCCTTTGATATTAATGTTATTCAATTTCAAAATCTCAACTGAGAGCAAAGTATGATTAATGGAACCCAAATAGTTTTTAGAAACCAAAATTACGGGGATGTTCAATTTCTTAATTAAGTCAAGATTGGTTTCACGGTTATTCAAAGGCACCATGATTCCTCCTGCCATTTCTACGATTAGATGATTATTAGTTTTGGGTAATTCAAACTTCGACAGTTCAATTTCAACCCCATCAATTTCTGCAGCGGCGTGTGGGGACATCGGTTCGCTAAGGCGGTAAGTCTCTGGATGAAAGACCGTTTTATTAGTTGAAATTAAACTTCTAACCATATCAGTATCCGTAAAATCTAAGGCTCCAGATTGGATAGGTTTCCAATAATCTGCCTCTAATGCTTCAGTAAGAATGGAGGAAACGAAAGTTTTTCCAATTTCAGTTCCTATTCCTGCGATGATGTATTTCATATTATATTTTCTATTTTTTCAACACTTCAAAAATCCTTAAAATCTCCTCCTCTGTATTAAATTCATGCATACAAATTCTTAATCTTTCCTTCCCTTTTGGAACTGTTGGGGAAACAATTGGGCGAATATCTAAGCCAGTATTCTGTAATTTCATAGCAACTTCTCTACACTTTTCATTCCCCGAAATAATAATACATTGAATAGCTGAGATACTTTCAATTAGTTCTAAATCAGGGATTTGGATTGCTTGTTCCTTAAAAAAATGAATTAGGTGGTGTAATTTTTTATTAGAAAAATCGGGTGATTTCAGTAATTGATATGCTTGTCGTACGCTTTCGTGGGTGTGCATTGGTGCTGCGGTTGTATAGATGAACGAGCGAGCAAAATTGACAAGATAATCTCTTAAATTCTTACTACCCAGAACAATCGCCCCATGACAACCCAAAGCCTTCCCGAACGTAACTACTCGAGCAAATACTTTATCTTCCAGCCCTAATTCACAAACTAATCCTCTTCCATTTTTGCCAAAAATGCCTGTAGCATGTGCTTCATCCACAATTAAATTCGCTCCGTATTTTTCTGATAAATTAACGATTGAGGTTAAATTGGCAAGGTCACCATCCATTGAATAAACGGATTCTATGGCAATGAATTTGGAGAATACAGTTTCGAGTGATGAGTTATTTTCGAATGTAGATTTTGTAATTCCGACCATCAAATTATCTTTCCTTAAATCCGCATTCGAAAGCCTGAACTCCAAACTCTCTATATCGTTATGTTTGAATTTATATCTTGTGGCATAACTCAATCTTGCTCCGTCAATCATACTGGCATGGATGAGTTCGTCAGTAATTAAAATGTCATTTTTCTGTGGAATACAGGATAAAAGACCAACATTTGCATCGTATCCTGAATTAAAAATTAGGCCAGTTTCAGCCCCGTGAAAATTGGCAATTTCTTGTTCTAAATCTTCTATAAATTTCGTATTTCCAGCCAAAAGTCTTGAACCTGTTGCTCCCGATGGAAAACTATAATTCTCACAATCTTGCTTTATTTTTTGGGAAAATCCCAGATAATCGTTGGAACAAAAATCTACAAGGTTATTTGACGTTCTCAAAGAACGAAAAAGTGATTGTTGTTTTCGTTCTTCCAGAATACTTAAGAGATATTTTTCTATTTGTTTCACAAGCATATTTTTGAAACACAAAATTAAGCATAAAATGAAAATTACGCCCTTTCATCATTTATTAAATCAATAATAATGGGTATTAAATAAATTTTTATAAATTTCCCTTGACATTGATTATAAAATATATTTATCTTTACACTTAATAGGTGTAGAACTATTTACTAAGATTGCTCAGATGGTTTCCGTCTGGGCAACTTTTTTTTATAGGAGTTTCAAATTTTTAGCTACAGAAAAAGAATAGTTCTGATTTATTAGAAACCGTATAAGTACATAATTTCGGTTTTATTTAGTAATTTAAGTAAACAATATTTCAGTTTGATAACAGAAACAGAAATTATAAATTTGTCGAATGAAGAACTTAGAATAACTGAATTTTTATTGCAAAATAACTTTTTTAACGATGCTTACTACTTAGGCGGATATTCATTTGAACTTTGCTTGAAAGCTAAAATTTGCAAAACCTTAAATATTCAAGATTTTTTTGATTTTGATAATACCAGAAATAGAAGATTACCTGCAAGTCGAAATAAGAGTAAAGATAATTTGTATAAATCCTTCAAGGTGCATGATTACGAGCAGTTATTAATTCTGTCAGGTTTATACACCGTATTTTCAGAAAAAATATCAACTGATTTAGAATTTGAAGTTGATTGGTCTGTTGTTAGTAAGTGGGATGAGAGTCTTCGGTACTCGAACGGAGTAAATGAGATGGATGTTAAATCCTTTATGCAATCATTAAAAAATATAATAACATGGTTGGAACAATATCTATAGAAGATTTAAAAACGAAACTAAGAGATATATTTTGTGCTGAAAATAAAACAAAAAAAATATTCGCACATATGGTTATCTGACGTTGATGTTAATCTTAGCATCTTGTAAATATAAAAATGGATTGTAACTTACTAGGAAAGTATTTTACAATCCATTTTTTTTAACTTTTAATTTTTAGCTCCCTGTACCGCAGAACCTGATTTTTTCTGAGCTTCTTGCATCGGATTTGATTGTGAAGGACGTTGCCCTTTAAACACTTGGAATCTGGTAGGTTGTTCTGGCTCACGTGGAAAAATGTTGTCTTCCGTATCTATGTCGGCAATTTCTAAGAATGGATCAAGCGTCCATTTTGTTACTTTTTTATCCGTTGGAATTACTTTTTTTATTTCCTTATCATTCAAACGCCAAATTTCTGCAGGAATTCTAAATACTTCGTTTGTTCCGTCTTCGTAATTAGCTTGCACAATAACTGGCATGGGTAAGCCGCCTTTATTTTTTAAATTCAATACGTAAAAATTCTTATTGGCATCCACTAATTTCTTTTCATCTTCCGATAAACCTGCCATATATTGATCATATTTCTTTTTGTCTTCATCGTTGGTAGCAAATCTGTCGTAAGAATTATAAAAATCCTTCATATCTGGATTTTCCTCCACTACGGTTTTCACAATATCTTTTTTATTACGAATATTACTCATCGTCTCCCGTTTAGCAGCGGCATCCTTACGAGCAATATCACTTTTTTGCTTAGGGTCAGCTTTATCAATTCCGAACCATTCAACGGTCTCAAGCGATTGATTTACTGGCTCAACACCATAAAACCAACCTTTCCAGAACCAATCTAAATCCACGCCAGAAGCATCTTCCATTGTTCGGAAAAAATCAGCGGGGTAAGGTTGTTTAAATGCCCAACGACGAGCGTATTCTTTGAAAGCGGCATCAAATAATTCACGTCCCATTACGGTTTCACGCAAAATATTTAATGCCGTTGCAGGTTTTGCGTAAGCATTTGGACCAAAAGCCATTATGTTTTCTGAATTGGTCATAATTGGTACCTGTTGTGTTGGATCGGTTTTCATGTAAGGCACAATGTATTGTGCTTCTCCACGACGTGAAGGAAAATTTCTGTCCCATTCTTGTTCCGCCAAATACTGACAAAAAGTATTTAAACCTTCGTCCATCCATGACCATTGTCTTTCATCTGAATTGACAATCATTGGAAAAAAATTATGACCAACTTCGTGGATGATTACACCGATCATTCCTGCCTTTACTTGCTCAGAATAGGTGCCATCTGCTTCTGGACGACCACCATTGAAGGAAATCATTGGATATTCCATTCCTCCACCCGCAACTGAGTGACAAGAATACGCTACTGGATACGGATAAGCAACGGTATGTTTCGAGTAGGAGCGTAAAGTATGAGCCACGACCATCGTTGAATATTGTCCCCATAATGGATTTCCTTCTTTTGGATATAATGACATTGCCCAAACTTTTTTACCTTCAACATCCACCTGCATAGCGTCCCAAATAAATTTACGAGAACTCGCAAAGGCAAAATCACGCACATTATCTGCTTTATAAATCCATGTCTTCTTGCCAGTGGGTGTGCCTTTTTCAGCTTTCTCAGCTTCTTCTTGCGACACAATCAAAACTGGGCGAGTAGCGGTTTTTGCTTTTTCCCAACGCTTTATTTGTTCCGCAGAAAGTACAGCATTTGTATTTTGCAATTCTCCTGATGCACCCACAACATGGTCGTTTGGCACGGTCAGTGCAACTTTATAATTTCCGAATGTCAGCGTGAATTCACCTTGTCCTAAAAACTGTTTATGTTGCCATCCATAAACGTCATTATAAACTGCCATTCTTGGAAACCAATGAGCAATAAAATAATTTACGTTCCCATCTTTTGCAAAATATTCATAACCCGAACGTCCATAATATTCCGTAATTAAATAATTCCAATCAATAGAAAATGAGATGCTTGTACCTGATTTTAGTGGCGTTGGTAGGTCAATTCTCATCATTGTATTATTGATGGTATGCTTCATTGGGTTACCCGTTTTATCTTTTACCGACAGAATATTATAGCCATATTTCTTTGGGTCAGTCAATTCCTTGAACTGTCCAAAAGTTGCTTGTCCGTTGATGCCTCCCGTTTTAGTATTTGCTCCGATAGCATCTTTTTGGAAAATATTTTGGTCTAATTGTAACCATAAATACTGCAATTCGTCGGGAGAATTATTGAAATACGTAATGGTTTCTGAACCTGTTATTTTACGTTCTACATCATCCAATTCAGCTTTGATGTCATAATCAGCACGTTGTTGCCAATATTCTTTTCCAGGACTTCCCGAAGCCGTGCGGTAGGTATTAGGAGTTGGCAAATTCTCCATCTGTTCAAAGCGTTTGTTGGCATTGTACGGATTGGTTAGAGGAGCTTGTTGTGCTGAGAGTTGCGAACAGTTAGCAATGAGTATTAAGATTAGGAATTTGATTGTGTTTTTCATTTGTGTTTGTTTGGAAATGAAATAGTTTGACTACACGAATTTAGGTAATTTAGAATTATCATTCAAAAAATTGTGAAGCGGATTACTTATTCGTAATAATTTTAATCTTAACAACTGTATTACTTTTAGTTGT
>JACMRQ010000098.1 GCA_014376355.1 Arcicella sp.
ACATTCATCCACTTATCATAAATCCATGACCAGTAATTTAATACAGTTTATTAAAAATATTGTACCTTTTACTGATAAAGAAATACAAGAATCAGGATTATTATTTTCAGAAAAAATCTTAAAGAAAGGTGAATTTTGGGTAAAAGAAGGTGAATTTAAATCGGATGTATTGTTCGTTAACAAAGGAATGTTGCGTTCCTACTTTGTAAAAAATAAAGTAGAAAAAACCTTTGATTTAACCATTGAGAATCAAATTGTAACATTCACTGAATCTTATTCTTACGGACTACCAAGCTCAGATTTTATTCAAGCAGTAGAAGATACCTATTTGTGTATTATCTCCAGAGAAAGTTTAGATATTTTATTTGCCCAGTCTGCCAAATGGGAAAGGCTTGGTAGGCTTATTTATGAATCCTACACCATTAATCAAGAAATAAGACTGCGTTCTTTTATTGCTGAAACAGCCCAAGAACGTTACGAGCAATTATACAAAAATCAACCCCAATTGATTCAGCGAACACCACAGATATATTTAGCAAATTTTTTAGGAATTACTCCTCAATCGTTGAGCCGCCTACGCAGAAAAATTATTGCTACATAAAAAAAGGGCAGAAAATAACAATTGTTTTCTGCCCTTTTTCCGATATTTAACGATGTTTACCAATTTAAGATTACCTTCTCGATAATATCGCAAGCCTCGTTCATTTGTGATTCAGTAATGACCAAAGGAGGTGCAAAACGAATTTTATTGCCGTGAGTTGGTTTTGCTAAAAGTCCATTTTCTTTAAAAGCCATGCACATATCCCAAGCAGTTTCACCTTCTTCGGAATCGTCAATTTCAATGGCATTCAAAAGACCTTTACCTCTTACAACGGTCAATAAATCAGGACGTTTAGCCATTAAATCAATCATCCTTTTTCTAAATAATTGTCCCATTTCTTCAGCATTTTCTGCTAAATTTTCATCTTGAATAACCTTTAACGCTGCTACTGTAACAGCACATGCCAAAGGGTTTCCACCGTAGGTTGAGCCATGCTCACCTGGTTTGATGGTCAGCATGATTTCGTCATTACAAAGTACTGCCGAGACTGGATATACTCCACCCGAAAGTGCTTTACCTAAAATTAAAATATCAGGTTTAAAATCTTCGTGGTCGCAGGCGAGACGTTTCCCTGTACGAGCAATTCCCGTCTGAACTTCATCGGCAATAAAAAGAACATTTTTTGCTTTACACATTTCATAAGCTTTTCGTAGGTAACCTTCATCAGGAACCACTACTCCTGCTTCGCCTTGGATAGGTTCAACCATAAAACCTGCCACGTTGGGATCTTTCAAAACCTCCGCCAATGCTTCTAAATCATTATAAGGAATTATTTCATATCCTTGTAAAAGTGGGCCATAATCTGAATAACTTGATGGGTCGGTTGAAGATGAAATTGCCGCAATGGTTCTTCCCCAAAAATTTCCTGCAGCATACACAGTTTTGGCTTGATCTTGAGGAACACCTTTGACTTTATACGCCCATTTACGGGTTAATTTTAATGCTGTCTCCCCTCCTTCTGCTCCTGAGTTCATCATCAGAACTTTATCGTATCCGAAATATTCACATAGAAATTTTTCACAAATTCCTAATTGGTCATTATAAAAAGCACGGGAGGTCAAAGTCAATTTCTGTGCTTGTTCAATCATCGCTTGAATAATTTTGGGATGACAATGTCCTTGATTTACAGCACTATACGCAGAAAGAAAATCAAAATAACGTTTATTATCAACGTCCCAGACAAATACGCCTTCGCCTTTTTGAAGCACGACGGGCATAGGGTGATAATTATGGGCTCCGAAATGGTCTTCAAGTTCAATAGCTTTGTCGGATGCTGTTTGCATGGTATAATTTTGTGTTGTGGAAATCATGATTATGATGAGCGAAGACGCTCTTTTTGAATTTAAGTATGGATACTTAAACCTGTGAAAGATTATATCAAATTATTTTGCCAGACGATAATCAGACAATTAGCCAACGATAAACTCTGAATATCGTCTGACCAAATATGTAAGAATTTACCAAATAATTAGCTAAAACCGAAGAGACTTATAACGTACAAGATTTGTACTACAACCGAGAGAATTCGGTGGATTTTGCAGAAATGACCGTAAAGTGAACCTGTCGTAAATACACGACTCTTTGGTTTATTACCAAAAGGCTTAAAGAAAGTATGATATTTAGCTTTAAATTCGTTCATTGAGATCAAAAATACAAAATAATAAACATTTTACAAAAGAGGCAGGTTTGAAAAGAATGGAAAAGGAGAATAAGCACAATGAGAAACCAACACGAAATGGGTTAATTCCCGAAGATTTTTACATAAATGAAAATGGATTCATGGTTTTTACGGAAGCCTATCACTTAAAACGGGGTTATTGTTGTAAGAATGGTTGTCTGCATTGTCCCTACGGTTTTCAGAAGGCATAAAATGAATTTCCTCAATATTGTTTACCTTTGTAATTCAAACATAGATAATATTCATTTTGGAAAATTTCAAAAAATTAGGGGTAAACGATAATATAATTCAGGCTTTAGTTGAAAATAAAATCACTAAACCTACCGAGATACAGGAAAAAGCTATCCCATTTTTGCTTAAAAATCACGCTGATTTTATTGGGCAAGCACAAACAGGTACTGGAAAAACGATTGCTTTTGGAATTCCTATCTTACAAAAAATCCAATCGAGTGAGAATCACATTCAAGCCTTGATTTTATCGCCAACTCGTGAACTATGTCAGCAGATTGCGAAGGAATTATTCAAAATGACAAAGTTTACCGATAAAGTATTTGTAGAAGCAGTTTTTGGAGGAGAAAAAATTGAGGTTCAGATTGGCCGTTTACGCCGACCAACCCAGATTATTGTGGCAACGCCTGGTCGTTTGATTGATTTATTGCAGCGGAAAGTCATTGATTTGAGTCACGTGAAAAACATCGTTTTGGACGAAGCCGACGAAATGTTGAGCATGGGATTTAAGGAAGAAATTAATTTTATTTTGGAAAAAGTTCACCAAAAAAGCGTTACTTGGTTATTTTCAGCTACTTTACCCGATGCTTTGAGACGTTTAGTTGATAAGTATATGTCGCCCGATGCTCATAAAATTCAGGTTAATAAAAATGAGGCTAATGTTTTGATTGAACACCAATATTTTGTGTGTGAACAAAATCATAAGTTTGATTATGTGGTAGAATTTTTGAAAGCACAAGGAGCAGCAAGGGGTATTATTTTTTGTAGAACTAAGAATGATGCACAATTAATGTCCAAAAAATTGTTAGCTAAAAATTTTGCCGCTGATGCCATTCATGGTGATTTAGACCAGAAAGACAGGGATAAAGTTATGCGTGCTTTTAAAAATCGAAAAGTTCAGACTTTGGTTGCCACTGATATCTCAGCGAGGGGAATTGATGTTGAGGGACTTTCGTATGTAATTCATTTCCAACTACCCGACCAAATTGAATATTATACCCA
>JACMRQ010000099.1 GCA_014376355.1 Arcicella sp.
AAAGCGAGCATCTACTTGGATATAATCAAAAGCAGGAAAAGCTCCTCTGACGGTCAAAACGGATTGCAAAACACCATTATCAGCCCGAGGCTTTAAATAAATAAAGTTGTTGATATAATTGAGATAGGCCGTTAATTCAAGTGAAATTTTCTCTTTTTCGAGATTAGTAGTAAACGAAAGATTATGAGCCACTTCAGGCTGAAGACTCACATTTCCTTTTTCATACGCCGCTGCTCCATGATGAATTCCATCAGAAAACAATTCGTTCATATTTGGTGAACGCCAAGCGTTAGCCACATTAAATCTAAAATTCAAAGCATCATTTTGCGTATAAATCGTTCCTAATGTTGCCGATAAATTATTAAAATTGAAGGAATTTTCAAAATATTGTCCAGAGGAATTTAAGCCAAAAGCCTGAGCATTTCTGAAATCATAACGAAGTCCTGTTTCAAATTCCCAACGATTTTTTAAATACCGTTCAATTAGGAAAATACCTCCACTGGCAACCTCATAATTAGGAATCAAAACGGTATTAACCAAAGGTTTACGTAACTCATAAGACGAAGAAAGATTCTCTTGATATAAACCACTGATGCCAATTGAACCGCTGATTCTATTAAAAATCGGTTTATGGTCTAATAGAATTTCGCCTGCATAAGTGGTGAGTTTAAAATTCAAGGTATTCAGACTTCTATTTCCCCTCGGAACATCATATTCTAAACGCCAATCATATTGACGACTCAATGTAAAAGTAAATTTGCCTAAATTTTCAGCAATTGAAAAAGCCTTAATTTTTAATAAATTGTGAGCCAAATCCTGATTCGGGCGATTAATTTCATAACTGGGTTCTGCGGGCGTATAATTTTCATTAGGACGGGGACTATTGATGGCATTTTGCAAATCCGTTAAATTCCCAATGTGCGAACCAGTGAATATTCCCAGTTGTGTATCGAAATAACTGAAAAATAATTCCGTACCGAAATGTGGCTTTTTATATCCTACCGTAAGTGAGAAATTTCGTTCCTGTACCCCAGTATTCGCCATAAAATAATCAGCAGTTTTCAAATCTCCTCCCCGTTTATACGTCCCTTGTACACGCCATGCAAAGCCCGAAAATTTAAGAATCCCACCTTCTAAAATACCTGAAAATACTCCCATTTTTCCATTGGAAAACCCAACAGTATTGATTTCTCCATGAAGTTTAGAGGAGTCTGGCAACACATCAGGTTCAATCATAATCACGCCTGCAATGGCATCAGAGCCATATCTAACTCCTGCAGCTCCTTTCACCACCGTTATTTTTTTCGCCACAAAAGGATCAATTTCAGGAGCGTGTTCACTCCCCCATTGTTGCCCTTCTTGGCGAATACCATTATTTAAAATCAATACTCGATTCGAGTGCATTCCATGAATAATGGGTTTTGAAATTGAACTGCCCGTTTGTAGGGTTGTCACACCAGAAATCGATTTCAATGATTCTCCCAAACTTTGCCCACGAGTTTGTTCAAGAGCTTGTCCTTCGAGTAAATTTTTGGGTTGGAAAAGATTTTCTGTTTTTTTACCCGATACAATTACTTCCTGTAAATGTTCGTCTTTGTCTTCCAGAGAAAAATCTTCATCGTGTTCTAAACTCAAGTTCACCACAACTTCAACTTTCTGAAAACCAACGGCTTGGCAGATAAAGGTGTATTGACCCTGGCATAGATTTTTGAAGTAGTATTTTCCGTTCCCATCAGTAAAAGTGGAAATGTTTGTGCCCTTTAAATAAATGACTGCCCCAGGCACTGACAAGTGAATATCCTTTTCATGGACAACGCCCTTGAGCGTACAATTACATACAGGATTTTGTGTGTACGCAAGAAACCGAGATAGTATAATTATCGTAAATGTGATGATGATTCTTTTCACAATGAGGGATAAAAGGTTAAGTAAGCAATTTACGTAAAAAGTGTATTTTTTGCAACCATATTGCATTTGATGTATTAATTATTTGTGAATGGCGGTGATTGCACAATAAATTAAAAGTTGAATTTTGTTTAATATTTTTATCATAACTTCAAACAAAATAATATTTAATAGAAATTAATCAATAAAATGGCTTTAAAGTATATTCTAAGCACATTATTAGTAATAATGTTAATCGTAACTAAAATATTTTTAAAATTATTACGTATTTAATTTGGAATCTTGTTTAATATTATTGTACATTTGTTAAACAAACAACAAACTTATTAAAACAATGACAGCTTTAGAATTTACATTTCACATAGGAAAAGTCTCAAAGTCGTTGAAGCCTTTTGCCATGAAGCTCACCAGAGATTATGAGGAAGCTAACGATTTATTACAAGATACTTTGTTGAAAGCTTTCACCAATCGTGATAAATACACGGAAGGAACAAATTTAAAAGCGTGGTTGTACACGATTATGAAAAATACTTTCATCACCAACTATCAAAGAATGGTGAGAAAGAATACCTTTATTGATACTACAGATAATCTTCATTTCATCAATTCAATGGAGAGTAGCACTAACAATGAGGCCTTGACCACATTTGCGATGAATGATATTAACAAGGCAGTAGGGCAATTAGAGGAGGCCTACAAAACACCCTTTATGATGCACTTCAGAGGATTCAAATACCACGAAATTGCGGAGAAATTAGATATTCCGATTGGGACAGTAAAAAATAGAATTCATATTGCAAGAAAAGAATTGAAGGATAGATTATATATGTATGCAAATTCAAATTAGTTGGTTACTAGAGCATTACGTTTCATCAACAAGCTCAAAATCGACTAAACCAATTTTATAATTGATTAGTTTTTTGGTTAACAGAAGAAGGTTCAAAAAGCCGAGCATTGCTCGGCTTTTTTGTTTTATTCCAACAATAAATCAGTTATTCAAAATCATATCAACTATTGTGGTTGTCTGCGTACGGATTAAGGAAAGAAGGTTATGGGTGGTACTCTGCAAAAATTCGGTCAATCCTCTACTTTTTTGTTTTGGAAAATTATAATTCTATGCGTATTTTTATAATTAATCATCAAATCTAAAATCATCCATGAAAAAACTTTTTATTACTTTCTTTTTAACAGCTACTATTTTCACATCTGTATTTTCTCAAAAGATTATTCAACGAGACCCAATCATTGAAAATATGATTTCGGAGATAAATTCGGATAGTCTTAAAGCACATATTCAAAAATTAGTCAGTTTTGGAAATCGCAGTACGCTTAGCACAACCATTGATTCAAAAAAAGGCATCGGAGCGGCAAGAGCTTGGGTTTTAAGTCGTTTTCAAGAATTTGCTAAACAATCGGACGGACGAATGACTGCCAAAATTGATTCATGGACACAAAAGGCGGACACAAAAAGGGTTGATGTAGACACACAAATGGGTAATGTCATTGCAACATTAAAAGGCTCGGACGCAACAGACGACCGCATTTTTCTGGTTTCTGGACACATTGATAGTCGAGTTTCCAACGTAATGAATCGTACTGATGATGCCCCTGGAGCGAATGACGATGGTTCTGGAACGGCGGCAGTAATTGAATTGGCGAGAGTTATGGCAAAAGCAAAATTCCCAGCAACGGTGATTTTTTTAGTAGTAAGTGGCGAAGAGCAAGGACTTTTGGGAGCAGAACATTTTGCTAATCAAGCTTTTGAAGACAAGACCAATATTGAAGGCATTTTGAATAATGACATTATGGGCTCAAATAATTCAAACGAAACTAATATTATTGACAACACAAGGGTACGAGTTTTTAGTGAAGGTTTACCTTTTTTTGAATTGGATAAAAAGGCGTTGAGCATCCGTAGTTTTGGCAATGAAAACGATGGTAAGGCTCGTACATTGGCACGTTACACGAAGGAAGTTGGCGAGCGCTATGTAGACAATTTGGAAGTTGTTATGGTTTATAGAAATGACCGTTTTTTACGTGGTGGCGACCATACGCCCTTTGTTCAAAAAGGCTTTCCAGCCATCAGGATTACGGAAATGAATGAAAACTATGAACACCAACACCAAGATTTACGAACTGAAAAAGGAATAAAATATGGAGACGTTGTCGAAGCAATGGATTTTGAATATCTCCGTAAAAATACCGCTATGAATTTGGCAACGCTTTCTAACTTGGCAAAGGCTCCTTCAACAGTTCAAAACTTAACAATTGACACAAAAAACTTAACAAATTCAACCACTTTATTTTGGCAGACTCCAAAATCTGGTAAGGTAAAAGGGTATTACGTTTTAATCCGTGAAACTTATCAACCATTTTGGCAAAAGAAGATTTTTACGGCTAAAAATGGAATAATTCTCCCCTATTCAAAAGATCACTATTTCTTTGCTGTTCAAGCAGTTAGCGAAGATGGGAATGAGAGTTTACCCGTATTGCCTAAGGTTGGGATGTGAAAATTGATAGATAACTTTAAATATTAAATAAACATTGCCAACTCTTTCAGGAGTTGGCAATATTTATTTAATCGTATTTCTTAAAAGCGTTGATGGTAAAACTAAAGAACTTAGGATTTGATAAGTCCACCGATTAGATTATTCTCGTTCGAAAGAGGATGCTTTCTCTTCTATGTTTTCTAAATAAAAAATATCCAAAAAAATTCTTTAACCTCAAAGTATTAGCTGGTTAAGTTTAAATAGATTTTTTTAATAATTTCAAGGCACGTTTCTATGTAAAATTTACTTCTGAGAAGCCTTAAACAACTTTTGTTTCTCTTCTTTAGTCAAACTTTCATAGCCCGAACGAGAAATTTTATCTAATATTTCATCAACTTCATCATCGTCTGGATACGTACCGCCTACGGTAGCTTGCGTATTTGAGTATATCGATTCCTTCTGACGGTGGATTACTTTAATAGTTGGTTTTTCAATACGCTTGAAAAGATTTTGGAAGAATTCAATCGTAGCATCAATGGGCGTTCCCCAATCTCGACCTGTTTGCAGTTGTTTTACGTACAAATAACCCAGTAAAGCTCCTCCCATGTGTACGATTCCTCCGCCAGCATTTGTGCCAATGGCTCCTGCCAACGAAATTAAGAGAAAGAAAAGGGCAATATATTTGATTTTGACTGGACCTATTAAAAATAAGAAGAAAGTATAATCAGGCATTAATGTAGCGGCTGCAAACATGATTGCCATTACGCTTCCCGATGCTCCAATAATCGTTGTGTTGATAGCTCCTTGATAATAAGGAATAAAATTGAAAGCAATTAAGGCTAACGCTCCTCCAAAGATTGCCCCTAAAATATAGAGATTTATTAATCTTCGACTCCCTAAAAATTCTTGAATAATTGCTCCAAACCAATAAAGCATCAGCATGTTTGGCAACAAGTGCGAAATGGGATTGACAGCATGAAATAACGAATAAGTCAGGATTGTCCAGGGGCGTAAAAGAAACGTTCCCATAGCAGGCGTAACGCTGAAATAGGAAAGTACTGTTTCAAAAATATCAGGTCTTTTGAAAAATACTGTTGCCGTAATCAAGAATACTAACATGACTACATAAACCGCCACGTTCAACCAAATTAGTTGAATTAAGCCGTTGTTACGCTTGGCGAAAGCGTTTTTGAAGTCATCTAAAATCCCACTCATCTTTTTATTTATGATTTGTGATTAGTGATTTATCATAGGTCTTTCCCTCGCTGGGATATACTCCAATTAAATTACTTACCAACATTTACTAAACTAACAACGTTTTAGAGGATAAAAAGTTACGTAATAAAGGTACAAAATTTTTAATAAAAATTATCCCGTTTTGTTCCCCAAATTTTTATTAGGATAAAAGCAAAAATCATACCCCCAATATGGGCAAAATGAGCTACATTATCACCAGGCATTTTATTGAGACCTGCATAGATTTCATATAAGGCATAAAAGGTTACAAAATATTTCGCCTTAATAGGAAAGGGAAAGAACAAAAGCATTAACTCTGTATTAGGAAATAACAAACCAAAACCCGCCATAATACCAAAAACAGCCCCAGAAGCCCCAATCATCGGCGTATTTAAAACAGCTTTCAAACTCTCCTGCGCTATAAAGACGGATTCTTTAAGGGTAACATTGCTTTTGTCTTGTAATAAAGTGTAAACGCTCGATGGAATCCCCTCTGAATAAAATTTTGATAATAAACCTTGAAACTTCGTCAAATCGGGATTTAGAATATATGACTCAGTAACGGCTTGTAGTGTTGAAAAATCATAATATTTTAAGCCCATGTAAAGAATGCCTGCCCCAACTCCAGTAACTAAATAAAAAATTAAGAATCGCTTTTCTCCCCAATACATTTCTAAAATGGGGCCCAAGAAAAACAATCCTAACATATTACTAAAAATATGTCCAATATTTGAATGCACAAACATATACGTTACCAACTGGGTAGGAATGAATTGTTCTGAGCTAAAATAATGCAGACCGAACAGTGAAACTATCATTCTATCATACTGCGGATTGATTGACTGAACGCCAAAAACGATTATGTTAATGACAATAATTGCCTTTATTATAGGCGTTAAACTGGGTGTTTTCATTTTTTTAGTTATGGGTTAAAAATTAATAGTCAATAATTAAAAGTTCATCGCTTGCAAGTAGCTTTAACTAATTATTATTAACTGATAATTATTAACTATTCTTCGTAAGCCCAGTCAATTCGAGTCTTCATATCCTTAATTACTAAGCCATTAGCTTTGAAGTAGGTTCTAATTTCGTCGATTTTGTCGTATTGTTTGGCTTCTTTATATTCTTTGTAAAGTGATAACATTCCTTGGGCGAGGGCTTCAATAGAATTATTTTTTTCTTCTAAAATCCCTAAAATATCCTCAATAATTAAGGTAAATTTCTCTTTTAAAAGGTTAAAAGATATTTCCCCAATTTGTGCTGTTTGCACTTGTCCCATGTATAATTGATTGATTTTTTTCAAAAGGTTAAACAAACCTGCAATCGTTATGGCAGTGTTCAAATCATCGTTTAATCCATCATAACATCCTTGAATTCCTTTCTCAATTTCAACCACTTGTTTTTCGTCAATTACTACGGAATCATCAGCAATATATTTCATATTTTTGATGATCCTTAATCCATTAATTAGACGTTTATATCCTTTTTGAGAGGATTTAAGGGCATCATTAGAGAAATCAAGCGTACTTCTATATTGAGATTGCAACATGAAAAAACGGGTTGTCATCGGACTATATGCCTGTTCTAACAACGGATGAGAACCTGCAAAAAGTTCGGCAGGCAAAAAGGAATTTCCGAGTGATTTAGACATTTTTTGTCCATTTACAGTCAGCATATTCGAGTGCATCCAATAGCGAACAGGTTCACGCCCATTTGCACCTTTAGCTTGTGCAATTTCACATTCGTGATGTGGGAATTTCAAGTCCATTCCTCCTCCGTGAATATCAAAACTATCACCTAAGTATTTGGTACTCATGCAAGTACATTCTAAATGCCAACCCGGAAAACCTGGACTCCAAGGCGAATTCCAACGCATAAGATGTTCGGGAGCAGCTTTTTTCCAGAGAGCAAAATCGAGTGGACTACGCTTCTCGCCAACGCCGTCTAAATCACGAGATTCAGATAATAAATCCTCCAAAATACGTCCTGAAAGTTTACCGTATTCACCACCTTGTTCGTTATATTTGGCAATATCAAAATAGACTGAACCATTTGATTCATAAGCTAATCCTTTATTAATCAGCGTAGTTGTCATTTCGATTTGCTCAACTAAATGTCCCGTTGCGGAGGGTTCAATACTTGGTGGAATAAAATTGAATTGTTCCAAAACCTTGTGAAAATCGTTGGTATAACGTTGTACAATTTCCATGGGTTCAAGTTTTTCTAACTTAGCCATTTTCCCAATTTTATCTTCACCATCATCACCATCGCCCACCAAATGGCCAACGTCTGTAATGTTTCGGACATAGCGAACTTTGTAACCCAAGTGCGTCAAATAGCGATTCAAAACATCAAAAGTCATGAATGTACGAACATTACCTAAATGAACGTAATTATAAACGGTTGGTCCACAAACGTAAATTCCCACATGTGGAGCGTTCAAAGGCGTAAACAATTCTTTTTCTCGGCTGAGGGTATTGTATATTTTTAATGGTTGCATTTATTCAGTTATTTGATATTTTTCTTTTACAAAATTGATAAATTCTTCTACCATTTGTAGAGCTTTGTCAACTTCTTCTTTTCCTATTTCTTC
>JACMRQ010000100.1 GCA_014376355.1 Arcicella sp.
AAAACTGCAATCTCGCATTATCCTGACGGTGCATGATGAATTAGTTTTTGACGTACATAAATCAGAATTAGAACTCATGAAAACTAAAGTCAACGAACTAATGATTAATGCCATCCCTTTCCCTGTGAAAATGGAAACGGGCATGGGGGTTGGGTTGAATTGGTTGGAGGCTCATTGAGTTGGGAAGGAGGATGATTTCATCTATAGGATAATTGCTAACCGATTGACATTCAGTTTATTTATGCTTATAATTGAATAGGATACTTCAGATAACTGAGTTAATTTTATATTCCACTATATAGTTAATAAAAAAAATACCATTAGCATTCAATGCAACAAAAAATTGTCAATTTTTGCCCAACTGGCACACTAACAACTAAAGAGAACTCTTTTGCACCAATTTATCACCAGGAAATAATTGATGAAGTATTATCTTGTTTAGATTTAGGCATAAGTGTAGTGCATTTACACGCAAGAGATGAAGATGGACAAAATACCTATAGAAAAGAAATATTTCAAAAAATTATAGAAGGAATTCAAAAGTATGCTCCCAATTTAGTTATTGGCGTTTCGTTGAGTGGGCGTTTTTTCAATGAGAATCATTTGAGAGCAGAAGTACTTAGCCTTCGCCCCGATTTGGCTTCCCTCACCATGTCTTCCTTGAACTTTCCTAAAAATGCGTCAATAAATGCTCCAGATACTATTCTTTGGCTAATTGAGGAAATGAATAAATATGGAGTAAATCCCGAAATTGAGTGTTTTGATTCGGGGATGATAAACTATACTAACTATTTAATAAAAAAGGGAATTTTGAAAGAACCATTATACTTGAATGTGATTTTGGGTAATTTATTTAATGCTGGAACCGATATTGCTACTATTAGTTCAATTATCAATAATTTACCGATTAACTCAAAAGTTTGTTTTGGAGGAATTGGTCCAGCTCAACTAAAATCAAATATAATTGGATTATTAGAAGCAGATGGCGTTAGAATTGGACTGGAGGATAATCTTTATTTAAACGAGAAAAATAAAGCTACCAATAAACAATTACTTCAAAGAATTCATAGAATTATGGATGAGTTGGATTATGAATATATGAACACATTAGAATTTAGAAACTTAGGCTATGGAAATAGAAAAATTAACAATTTTGGGGCTTAGTGAATCTACTTTAACGATGATATTTGATAATTTAGAATCGTGTATGTTATTCCCTGAAATTAAAATAGTGAACAATTTAGTCTTGAACAAACTTAAATCTTTTGAAAACCCATTATTTGAAATTAGTTTGATACCAACCGTTGAAAATTCAGATTGTATTTCAAAATCGTTTTTGGGAGTTTACAAACCACAAAGTAAACTTACTGTTTTTAAACATTTTGAATCAATAAATTCTGACTTTATCAATATTATTAACAAAACTGCCTCTATTTCTTCAACAGTTAAGTTGGGGGTAGGGATTAATGTAAACAGTTTAGTTTCAGTGGCAGCTTTTACGCAGATTGGCAATTTTGTTTCAATTAATAGAAATGCCTCAATTGGACATCATTCTAAAATCAATGATTTTGTTACCATAAATCCTGGGGCAAACATTGCTGGATTTGTAAAAATTGGGAGAAATACGTTGATTGGGATGGGCGTAAATATAATTGACGGTATTTCAGTGGGTGAAAATTCTATCATTGGAGCAGGCTCATTGGTCACTAAAAATATTCCAGATGGCGTTGTTGCTTATGGAAATCCGTGCAAAATTATTAGAAAAAATGAAATCTTTTAAACATCTTCTAATTATTAATTTCATGAAAAAAACAATAAAAAATCTGTTGTTAATTTTGGTCAATTTTTTTAGCAATAAAAATTATTCACAAAACTGGAGTAAACAATTTATAAAAAATACTAAAATCTTAGATTTAAGAAATTTATCTTTGGTTTTAGAAATTGGCTGTTTTGAAGGATTGACTTCAAATTATATTGTTGAAAAATTATTAGATAAGAAGAATGGCAAACTTGTATGTGTAGATCCGCTGTCTGATGAATATTTAGGCTCTAATCCATTAAAAAAACGACTTCCTTATTTTTATAAACAATTTGATAGATTTATTTTCAATACAAAAAGGAGTAGGAATAAAATTGAACTTATGAGAGTAAAAAGTTCGGAAAGTTATAAAGAGCTTTTACAAAATTATAAAAATGCCTTTGATTTAATTTATATTGATGGCGACCACCGAGCATCTGTTGTTTATAATGATGCAGTAAATTGTTTTGAACTGTGTAAAAATAACGGAGTGTTGATATTTGATGATTACACAGAAGGTGGTGATTATTTAGGTGAAGAAGCTACACGACATGGTGTAGATAAATTTTTGTTAAAGTTTATCGGTAAATATGAAATTTTATTTAAAAATAGTCAGGTTGCTTTAAGAAAAAATGAAACACAATCCCTATAAAATAGTACAAATGTTCGAGGAGGAGGTGGCAGAATATACGGGTTCAAAATATGCTGTAGCTTTGGATAATTGCACTGATGCCTTGTTCTTATCTTGTATTTATCATCAAGTAAAGAAAGTAACTATTCCTAAAAGAACGTATTTATCTGTGCCTCAAGCTATTATATCAGCAGGTGGAATGATAGACTTTGAAGACTTAGAGTGGTCTGGTATTTATCAATTAAAACCTTATCCTATTTACGATTCGGCTCGTAGATTTACCAGCAATATGTATATTCCAAATACACTAATGTGTTTATCCTTTCATCCTAAAAAAACCTTTAAAATGAGAAAGGGAGGAATGATTTTAACGGATGATTTTGAAGCTTATCAATGGCTCAAAAGAGCAGGACACGAAGGTAGAGGGCAAGTTCCTTACAGAGAAGATGACATTACTTTTGTTGGTTGGAATATGTATATGACTCCTCCAGAGGCTGCCGACGGACTTTGGTTGATGCAGGGTATACCTCAAGACAATGAAGATTCCGAGGAAGAATATCCAGATTTGACAAAATTTACTTTATTTAAAAATTATGTTACACATAATGACACCCCTTTATCGGTATGATTTGTTAGAAAAAATATACCAAACTATTCCTAAGTATGAGAATATTGTTTGGCATATTGCGAAAACAAAACATCGAGAAAAATTGACGAACGATTTTGTATACAGTGATCCCAGAATTAAACTATATGAAATTGATTGTTTAGATTCCGATGTCGTTACGAAACGAAATGTAGTTTTTGAAAATATAAAAGATGGCTACTTTTATTTGTTGGATGATGATACAATTTTTTTAGAAGAATTGTATAAAGTATATAAAAAATATAATGATATTGGTTTTGAAGGAATGATTGTTGGACAAAATAATATTATTAAAAACATTAAGTTGTCTATTATTCCTGAAGAAACTTTTGTTGACACAGGTATGGTACTTTGTTATTTTAAAGTTTTAGAAAAAGAAAAATGGGAATGGACGGAAATCGCTGGGAGAGATTGTTATTTTTGGAGCAGATGCTATCAGTTTTTTGGTAAAGAAAATACAATTTTTTTGGACAGGGTTATATCACACTACAATTTATTAGGACCATATATAAGAATTAGAAAATCCCTACTATTTTGGGATTTCAAATATGATGTTTATAATCTTAACTTGGCTAAAAATTATACGAGATTAGCACTTGCCAAAAACCATTTGTACTATTTGATTTCCTTGAGAAAAAGCTCGGTAAAAATCCAACAAATCAATCATATTAAATCAACGCTAGATGCCTATTCAAAATAATATTATTGTGGTGTGCTTACTCACAATAATTATTCATTTTATTGGTATAGTAAGCCTTTCAGCTCGAATAGTTGGCGTTAGAACCAAGAAATTAGCATCTTCTTTTTCACTGTTTAATATTATCAGTTTAATTGCTCAATTTTCCAGTTCCATTCAGTCACCATTACTGGCAAAATCCATTGAAAATCAAATAATTCATGGATTAAACCCTAATAATTTATCATTTAGGCTAATTATCTTTTCAGCAACTATTGGTTCTGGATTTGGCATTGTTGCAATACCTTCGGCTCATCGGTTTATGGCAAAAGGTGTTAATAATTTGTATTACCATAGATCAGTTTTCAAAGTATTAATAAAATCAATTAAGCCTTCAATCTTTATTCAAATAAAAGAAAGTCTTGCTCTGCCCAAAATAGAGAATTTAACCCGTTTAAAAAGATACCATGATATTTCTTTAAGTATGATTTTATTAAATATTTTGGTTAATAGTTTTATTACTGTAAGTGTGTTATCTTGTCTGTATGCAGGTTTTTTGAATCCTAATTTGAGAACAACAGCACTTTCCCTTAATGGAATAAGCGTAGGAATTGGTATTATTGGGATGATGCTTTTTGTAGAACCTTATAATGCTACCTTGACAGATAAAGTAATTGACGGCTCTATCTCAGAAGCATATTTCAGAAGGTTTTTAACATTTGTGGTTATTGCCCGTATGATAGGTACAATATCTGGACAGTTTTTACTTATTCCATTGGCTAAAATAATTATAAAAATTGCTGAAATTATTTAGGATTTAAAATAATTTCCGTTCAGTTTTTAATCAAGATTAGCAAAATTTTGATTTTCAATTCTCGTAAAAATTCAAATTAAAAATCAAATTACTCATCTGCCTAATCACCCTCAAATCTTTTTCCCAAACAAAAAATAAAAATAAACCTTATAATGACACCATTCAGACAATTTTAGGGAAATTTGAGTATGAAAAATATGATTTGGGCAGAGAGGGATTTACCTACCACGATAAGGATAGTTTGAATAATAGTAGTGATAAAGTCAATCCCAATGATGGTACATTTTACAATACTTTTCGATTGAAAGAATGCGTGGATATTTCTCATACTAACATTGATCAGTTTATTCATCAATACTTGTCTTCACTAATAAATTATTATACTTTAACAAGCTGACTATCAATACATAGCAGACTTGTCGTTTCATTTTACCATGTCTTTTACGTTCAAATTTATTCAAGGTAGAATTTAGATATTCAATTATTTCGACCTTTTTCCACTTCCGAAAGTAGTAATAAACAGTCTCTCAGCGGGTAATTATCGGGAATATTTCGCCATTGTGAACTGGTTCGTAAGATATAAAATAGGGCATCTAAAATATCCAGTAAATTATATTTTCGCTTTCCTTGGTCGGGAATAATCGGGCGATGTTCCGCTTCTTTAATAATTTAACAGCCACGGTGGAGCTATGAGAATCGGTTAACACTTCGTAACAAGTTTGCGTGTATTATAAATTTTGTCGTTAGGTAAATTTTGACTTAAAAGATGGACTTAAAGCCTTGGCATAGACAAGTTTATGGTGCAGTTTATAATTGGTTTCCTCTTTTTTTATCTATATTTACTAAATTAAAATTGATGCTTACCTACTAAAACCTTTTGACTGTATGACATTAGCTAAACCATTATCATTATTTCTTATTTTATCTTTTATTATCGTAGTAGATTTACAGGCTCAGATTGGGGAAAAATTTTATGGGAAAGCATCATACTACGCAGATAAATTTCATGGTCACTCCACCTCGAGCGGCGAAATCTACGACCGTGCCGAATACACAGCCGCTCATCGAGATTTACCCTTTAATACTATCGTAGAGGTCGTTAATACCATTAATAACCGAACGGCAGTGGTCAAAATCAATGACAGAGGGCCTTTTGCATATAATCGTATGATTGATTTGTCTTTTGCTGCCGCCAAAGATTTAGAACTTTTGGGATTAGGAGACGCAAATGTAGAAATAAGAATTCTGTCAATGGATAAATCTGAATATTCAATTTCAAGATTTTATGCTGGTGCAAAAGGTGAATTTACTCGTGAATTTAATCAGTACGAACCCGTTCCAATTATTGGAAAGGAGGTTTTAAAAGCAACTGCGGACACCTCTTATTTATTCCAAACTCCTCTAATACCCCAAAGTATCCATCCCAAACCAGTTGCGGAAGCATTTGTTGTTGCCGATAGTATTAGAAAACAACAAGAAAATGGTGACAAAATGGGCTTTCGTCAACATAAATACATTAGAGTTATAAAAGATGGAGACGGACGCTATCGCCTTGATTCTTCAATAATTACATCGCCAACGCCACAAGAAGTCTATTCAGTTGCTCCACAAAATACTAAACTTTCAACGTATAAAAAATCCGCTGTAATTGCTAAGATTAAACCCAAAATACAACTAATTGAAATTGTTAAAACAGAAGTTCAAGTAGCAACGAAATCGGATGCAGAAATTGGAAAGGTTGATAATAAAGTTAATGGTTTTCGGCAATACCAATACGTTACACTTTATACTGATAGTGATGGTAGAATCAGAATGGATACTTCACAAAGAACTTCTTCACTGAAACAGGAAGTAAATAGGCCGACAGAAATTTATAAATACGGTTTTAGACAACATTCGTACATCAAAGTATATAAAGATAAAGATGGAAAAACGAAACTTGATACCTCAAGTTTTGAAAAACCCAAATAGCATTTATTGATGACATTTTAAGAAGGCTGTTTCTGCATATGAAATAGCCTTCTTTGTAGATTTGTTAATGGTGAGCGTAAAAGATATGTTTATCCTATATTTGTATTTTTAATTCCTAAAATCACTTTATCAAACATGAAAAGACTATCTATTATTTTTCTGCTAATTTCAACGCTGACTTATGCCCAAACGGGAAAAGAAAAAATTTTGGTAACAGATATGACCAAGATTCAACAGGTCAATAATGTTTCCATTTCACCCGATGGGAAACGTGCTATTTATGCGCTTAAAACCAATGAGCCGAATGAAACTGACAAGTTAGATTTCGATTATCGCACGCATTTATGGATAACTGATTATCAAACAGTTAAGCAAGTAACTCGTGGTTCAGAAAGTGTTGGCGAGGCTTCTTGGAGTGCTGACAGTAAGCAAATTGCCTTTGCTCGAAACGTAAAAAAACAGCCACAAATATTCATCATGTCTTTGGATGGTGGGGAAGCATTTCAACTTACGGATTTAAAATATGGAGCCAGTAATCCGCAATGGTCGCCCGACGGAACGAAGATTTTATTTACCGTAAATGTTACACTTTCAGAATTATTAAAAGATTCACTTTTAAATCCTATGAAAAATTTGCCATCTTGGTCTTTTGAAAAAGCAGGTTTTAAAACCAATGATTTTTTAAAATCAACCAAAAAAATTAACGCAAATCCAAATGGGAACTTAGCGGAAATTAGGGCATATTTAGATAAAGATATTGAAGATAAAAAAGCCAAAGTTTTTAGCCGATTAAATTTTCAAGGAGAATCTACTACAGAACCCGAAATGAAGTTTAACCTTTTATTTATAATTGAAGCAAAAGAGGGAGCAAAACCTGTTCAAATTACGAAGAGTTTTTGGTCTTTTAACAATGCAGTTTGGTCGGCAGATAGCAAGAAAATATATGCCGTTTGTGGTCTTGATTCAATGCAACACCCCGACCGTGAACAAAATACTTCTATTATAAGAATGAATATTGATGGTTCAGAATTACGTCAATTAGTGGGAGAGAAAGGGATTTCGTATAATAATCCAACGCTTTCTCCTGACGGCAAATTGATGGTTTTCACAACTTCAAAAATTGAGTGGTTAGGCTTTAATCAAATAATGATTGCTAATGCAGATGGAACTAATAAAATACCCATTATTTTTGATCGAGCTGCCAATAATTTTGAGTGGTCGAATGATTCAAAATACGTATATTTTGCGGCAAATTCTAATGGTGGTGTTCCAATATACCGCCTTGATATACAATCTAAAAAAGTTGAAAGATTATCAGATTTTGATTCGGGAATTTCGAGTTTTGATGTGAGTAAAGACCGAATTGTTTTTGGTAAAACCGAAGTTAAAAATCCCTCTGAATTATACATTGCGGATTTGATGATGAAGAACCCAACAAAATTAAGCTCCCACAATGATGATTTTTTGAAAAATAAAGCATTAAGTTTTCCTGAAAAACGAACTTACACTAATTCCAAAGGGCAAATAATTGAATATTGGATTATGAAACCAACCAATATTGAAACGGGTAAAACTTATCCATTATTGTTAAACATGCACGGAGGTCCAACTGCCATGTGGGGACCGGGTGAGTCGTCAATGTGGCATGAATTACAGTATTTTTGTTCACAAGGCTACGGAGTTGTTTATGCAAATCCAAGAGGTTCAGGAGGTTATGGAAAAGATTTTCAATTTTCAAATTATCAAGATTGGGGAAATGGACCAACTGAAGATGTGCTTGCCGCTGCCAGTAATGCCGCCAAAGAGTCATGGGTTGATACTTCCCGACAAGTCATTACGGGCGGTTCGTATGCAGGTTATTTAACGGCTTGGATTATCTCGCACGATAATCGTTTCAAAGCGGCTTTTGCCCAACGAGGCGTGTATGATTTAACAACTTTTATGGGTGAAGGTAACGCTTGGAGATTAACACCAAACTACTTTGGAGGATACCCTTGGGACTCAAAAACTAAGAATATTTTGGACCGTGAATCACCATATTCTTATGTCGATAAAATCCAAACGCCTTTCTTGATAAAACATGGCGAAAATGATTTAAGGACAGGGGTAATTCAGTCCGAAATGATGTATAAGTCCTTGAAAATTATGGGAAAACAAGTAGAATATGTTCGTATGCCGGGAGCAACCCATGAACTTTCACGTACAGGAAATGTTCGTCAGAAAATTGATAGAATGTTGAGGATTTATGAGTTTTTTGAACGGTATATTAGTAAACAGTAAACGTTTATTAAAAGAAAATGCCGATTCAGAACTATTTGTTCAAAATCGGCATTTTCTTTTGGTAATTGATAACTACATTTCTAAATACTTCATCAACATATCATACCTTTCACGGTCGGGAGTTTCGATGGGTTCAAAATTATACGCTCCGACGATATTATATTCATATCTTGTCAAAGTTGCTACTACAGAAGTAATGTCTTGGCGATTTAATTTTAAGGTTAAAATATCTTTCGAATCTTCTGAAAATGAGCCACTTGTATAATAAGAACTAATAATTTTTGTATTATTAGACTCAATTAATCTACTAATTTCAGCTAATGAATAGCTTCTGTTTTCTACAGCAATTTCTAAAACAGCTCCTAATTCTTGAATACCTAAATTCTTAGAAAACTGATTCAATAATTCGTTAACACTAATCGTACCTGCAAATTTCTGTTTTTCGTCTAATACAACAACCGCCTGTAAATCATGTTTATGGGTAATTGCTAATATTTCTAAAAGATGCTGATTTTCCGAAACGGCAATTTCGCCAAATTCGGGCTGAAGTACCAAAAGAGGCAAATCCTCATCTGCATTAATAAGAATATCTTGATTAATTAAACCCCTGTATTCCAGTTCATTCACAATCGGCAGTTGTCCAATTCGATACTCTTCCATCAAGTCTATTGCCTTTCCAACAGTATCGGTGGATTTTAAGACAGGTAACATCGGATTAATAAAGTCTTTTGCGAGCATATTATTGAGTATGTAGTAGTTAGGAGAAAGGACTATGCGTCCCAAATCTTCCTTATTTATCACACTAAATTACTGAATTATGTGTGATTTCCAAATTTAATTTTTTAAACTAATTCTGCTACTTGAATTGGTGTTTTTTCGAGCCAAGTTTCCAAAATTTCGTTGAATCTTTCGGGGCGTTCCATCATCGGAGCATGGCAACATTTATCAATAAAGTGTAATTCAGAATTTTTGATCAAGCGATTAAATTCGTGTCCAACTTGTGGGGGTGTGATTGTATCGTTTAATCCCCAAACCAAAAGAGTTGGTGTTTTTATGTTAACAACCTCTTTCGACATATTGTTCCGTTGGGCTGATTTTGCGATTGAGATGATTCTAATAACCTTTGAGGCTGTGTTGGTAATACTAAAGACTTCATCAATTAATTCTTTTGTGGCAGTTTCAGGGTTATAAAAAGTATATTCAACTCTTTCTTTAATATATCCGTAATTACCTCGTTTTGGATATGACCCACCCATTCCGTCTTCAAAAAGCCCAGAACTACCCGTTAGAACCAATCTTTTCACTTTTTCAGGGTTTTTTAACGTGTAAATCAAAGAAACGTGACCACCTAACGAGTTTCCTAAAAGCGTTAATTCATCAAAGCCTTTCCAGTTTACAAAACCTTCAATAAATTCACATAGTCCTTCACAACCAGCTTTTAAAATCGGCATATCATAGATGGGCATCATGGGAATAATGACTCTATATTTCCCTTTAAAACCCTCAATAACACCCGTCCAATTGCTTAACGCTCCGAACAAACCGTGTAATAATAAAAGGATTTCACCTTCGCCCTCATCAATATATTTATAGCCGTTTGCTTCGTGGATGTGATATTTCATAAATTAAGTCTTTATCGTTTTTGTATATATTTAAACATTATAATATTTCAGCGTGCAACAATATAGACATTGAAATTAATTGTGTCGTATTGCAATAACGGTTTTATACTATTTTGGTTTAACTATAAATTTAATACAAAATAATAAAAAAACGCTGAAAAGTATGTTATTTCTGTGTTATGAGTTTTTTTTTAATATTTATTTTGAGTGTATATCCTTTAATTTAACTCATAACTATTTGATAACGAGTATTTTAATTTTAATTATATTTAAACTGGTTTTGTTCAAATAAATGTTACCGAATATCATAAAATTATTTCCATTATAATATTTAATAACTGATATTATTAGAATAATACAAATTTCCTTTATTTCGTTATAATGATTTTGTGGCTGTATTGTGTTATATCACTTCTATGAATAAAAAAATAATCGGTTTCAGAAAATGCTGCTAACTTTTTGATTTTTATAACTTACGGATATGAATAAGTTACTTGGTTTTCCTTTTTTATCAGTATTTAGTCAAATTATGCCCCATAATGTTCAACTTGGATTTTAGGTATCAATGGTTTTATCTTTTCAATTATGTATTTTTGTGTTGAATATACTTTTTTCTTAAAACAAGAAAAAATGTAATTTTTCCGATATAAACAGTTTGACGTAGTAGCTATTCAACAATAACAATTAACCAACGACTATCCCAAAAATGAAAAAACTCATTCTCATATTGACTTTAATTTCCTTTCATAATTTTGCTCAAAAAGTTAGTAAACAAATGTTTATTGATGGCTTGATGAAAAAAATGACTTTGGACGAAAAAATTGGGCAGCTTAATTTGTTGACCGCTGGAGAAGCCACTACTGGTTCAACAGTCAGTACGGATATTGAGAAGAAAATAAAAGCTGGGCAATTAGGAGGATTATTCAGTATTTCTACGCCTCAACGCATCAGAAAAGTTCAAGAAATTGCCGTAAATCAAAGTAGAATGAAAATTCCGATGATTTTTGGTATGGATGTAATTCATGGTTATCGCACGCTTTTTCCTATTCCTCTGGGTTTGTCATGCAGTTGGGATATGTCAGTTATTGAACGGTCTGCTCAAATTGCTGCCAGTGAAGCCAGTGCCGATGGTATTTGTTGGACATATTCGCCCATGGTTGATGTTTCTCGTGACCCACGCTGGGGACGTATTTCGGAAGGTTCGGGCGAAGACCCATTCTTAGGTTCTGCCATTGCAAAAGCGATGGTTCGTGGATATCAGGGAAATAATTATGCTTCGAGTTCCAATATTATGGCTTGCGTAAAACATTATGCTCTGTATGGTGCTGCCGAAGCGGGACGTGATTATAACACCGTGGATATGAGTCGTACAAGAATGTATAATGAGTATTTTCCACCCTATAAAGCAGCCGTAGATGCGGGCGTAGGTTCTGTAATGGCATCTTTTAATGAAATTGATGGCGTTCCTGCAACGGCAAATAAATGGTTGTTGGATGACGTACTTCGGAAACAATGGGGCTTTAAGGGTTTCTTGGTGACGGATTATACGGGAATTAACGAAATGATTGACCATGGCATTGGCGACTTGCAAACGGTTTCGGTAAAAGCCTTAAAAGCGGGTATTGATATGGATATGGTGGGCGAAGGTTTTTTGACTACTTTGAAAAAATCAGTCGCAGAAAAGAAAGTAAATGTAAGCGAAATTGATGTCGCTTGCCGTAGGATTTTATCGGCAAAATATGATTTAGGTTTGTTTCAAAACCCTTATCGTTTTTGTGATGAAAATAAAGCTAAGACCGAGATTTTTAGTGCAAATAATAGAAATGAAGCTCGTAAAATTGCCACAAAATCGTTCGTTTTATTGAAAAATAGTAACCAAACTTTGCCTTTATCTAAAAAAGGAACAATTGCTTTGATAGGTCCTTTGGCGGATAATAAAGAAAATATGGTGGGAACATGGAGTGTTTCGGGCGATTTTCCAAAGTCAATTTCTGTACTACAAGGTATTAAGAATGTTGCGGGAAATCAAGTAAACATCGTTTCGGCACGTGGAGCAAATATTACTTCGGATGCAAAATTAGAAGAAAGAGTAAGTATTTTTGGCAAACCAACGTACCGAGACAGCCGAAGCGATGCAGAAATGATTGAAGAAGCCGTGAAAGTTTCGGCCAATGCCGATGTCATTGTGGCAGCTTTGGGAGAAGCAGCCGAAATGACGGGTGAAGCGGCGAGTCGTTCAGATATTAGTTTACCACAAAACCAACAAGATTTATTGAAAGCCCTGCTTAAAACGGGTAAACCTGTAGTATTGGTTTTATTCACGGGTCGTCCTTTAACTTTAACTTGGGAAAATGAAAATGTGCCAGCCATTCTGAATGTATGGTTTGCAGGAAGTGAAGCGGGAAATGCCATTGCCGATGTCCTTTTTGGAGACGTAAATCCATCGGGAAAATTGAGTGCTACTTTTCCAAGAAATGTTGGTCAGATACCCATTTATTATAGTCATAAAAATACAGGTCGTCCGCTTGGTGATGATTCGAAATGGTTTCAAAAATTTCGTTCAAATTATTTAGATGTGCCAAATTCGCCCCTTTTCCCGTTTGGATATGGTTTGAGTTATACGACTTTTCAATATAGTGATATTAAATTGAGCAAAAATAGTTTGACGCAAACCGATAAAATAATGGCTTCGGTTGAAGTAAAAAATACGGGTAATTTTGATGGAGAAGAAGTAATACAATTATACATTCATGATAAAGTGGGAAGCATCACCAGACCCGTAAAAGAATTGAAAGGTTTTGAAAAAATTATGCTTAAAAAAGGAGAATCAAAAATGGTTAGCTTCACGATTTCGGTAAATGATTTGAAGTTTTACGATAATAAACTCAACTACAAAGCTGAAGCTGGCGAATTTGAGTTGATGATTGGTACAAACTCTGAAGATTTAAAGAAAGTTGATTTTGTGTTGAAATGAAAATTCTATATAATAGAAAATGCGTTAAATGGTTTCCTTTGACGCATTTTTTGTGTTCAAAGGAAAAATACTTTATCCATTTTCGGAAATATGAGCCAGAAGATTTTTAAATTTTCCAACGCACAATTAGTGGCAGATTTGCTAAAATCTACATTCTAATTCCAAATTTTTTCACTATCTTCATAACAGATTTTAAATACTATTTTGTCTAAAAAGTCTCTCAAACGAAAGAATTGTTGCTCAATTATCCAAATTGATAGATTTAAAGAAGTTAAAATCAAGTAAACGTTATTTTCAACCTTAAAATTACCACGTTAATGAGAACAAAATTTACCTTCCTTTTACTATTGGTATTAGTCTTTTCTACCAAACTGTTTTCCCAAAAAAAGTTTGAACTCTCTGATGTGTCCAAGTTCACGGGTATTTCAGATCCCCAAATTTCCCCTAATGCTAAAAGCGTTATCGTGGTGGTTTCAAGACCAGATTATCAACAAAATCGGTATAATTCTGAATTAGTTTTAATTGATATTGCCACCGGAAAACAACGAATTTTAACTCAAGATAGACAAACGGTTTCTCAACCAAGATGGTCGTCCAATGGTGAACAATTGGCATTTTTAACGAAAGCTGGACAAGGGAAAGATGCAAATACTCAGATTTTTTTACTTTCGATGTCAGGAGGAGATGCTAAACAATTGACAAGAGCGCCTAAAGGAATTCAGCATTTTGCGTGGAACCCAAATTCGGAAAGTATTGCTTATGTCACGGCCGATGAACCTAAGAATAAGAAAGAAATTGAAAAGGGTTTCACCGATTTTGAAGTCGGGAATAACGATATGTTTATTGGCAGTCAGCCTACGCCTTCGCATATTTGGCTGATTAATACGAGCAACGGAGAAGCAAAAAAACTAACTTCGGGAGATTGGAGTTTACCTGTAACAATTCCTCCAGGAGCACCTTCTTCGCCACTTTCATGGTCGCCTGATGGCAAAGAAATTTTGTTCGTGAAGGTAAATTCTCCGTATTCTGGGGATGGTCAATTTAGAACAATTCAATTGCTTAATCTTACTGACAATTCTATTAAACCCCTCAGTACCAGAATGAAGTCAGAATCTTATCCAACTTTTTCGCCTGATGGAAGTACCATTTGTTATTGGTATAAAAAAGGTGGAGCCAATGAAAATATTAATGAAATTTGGGCAACCAATAAAGTAGGAGATGCTGGAAAAAATATTACCTCAAAAATCAATCGGGATATGTACCGCTCCCTGTGGATGCCTGATGGAAAAAGTATGTTAGTGGGTGGACACGATGATAACAAAACTTCATTGTGGATACTCTCGTTGGATGGAAGTACGACCAAATTTGATTTAGGAAATGTTAGTCCAGCGTGGTCTTTTTGGATTGATGCCTCGGTTGGTAGAAACGGAAGTATTGCTTTTATTGGTTCAGAGAATTCTCAACCAACTGAACTTTATTATATGTCTTCCACGAACGCTAAACCCGTAAAACTGACGGATTTTAATAAAGAAGTTGCTTCTTATTCTTTTGGAAAAACGGAAACACTCCGATGGGATTCGGAAGGTTGGAGTCAGTGTGGCATTGTGACCTATCCTGCAAAATATGAGAAAGCAAAGCGATATCCACTTGTTTTAGTAATTCACGGTGGACCAAATGCCGCCTCAGTTGAGCAATTTTCTCGTTTTTCACAATTATTGGCCAACGAAGGATATTTTGTATTTGAACCAAATTATAGAGGAAGTGATAATATGGGTAGTGAATATAAAGTTGCCATCGTGGAAGATGCAGGAGCTGGACCAGGACGAGATGTGATGGTCGGTTTAACAAAATTGAAGAATACGGGCATGATTGATACGACCAAAATTGGCATTAGCGGTTGGTCTTACGGAGGATATATGACTGTCTGGTTGGCGGGTCATTATGGTGGTTGGAAAGCAGCCGTTGCGGGAGCGGCAGTTACTGATTGGGTTGATCAATATAACTTAGGAGATTCTAATGTTGGGCGAGCAGCAGCCATTGGCGGTTCTCCGTGGGTGGGTGATAATATGAAAAAATACATTGACCAATCGCCCATTACCGAAGCACGAAATATCAAAGCACCCACGTTAATTCTTGCCAATACTGCCGATCCGAGAGTTCCAGTTACGCAATCTTATAAATTATACCATACCTTAAAAGATAACGGAACGGTGACAAAATTTGTTGGTTGGCCTATTCCTGCTCATAACGCCAGTGACCCTGTAACGCAAATGGAAAGAGATAGACTCTGGATTGATTGGTTGAATAAGTATTTGAAGTGATCAAGAGCATAAATTTATTCACACAAATTTGTAGAGATATTAAAGTCTGGAAAGTCAGCGTTTAGGTATCTTTACAAATTTGCATGAATTTCAATTCCTTTCACTTGAAATGTATTTATTAGAACGAAATTGGTAATTCTACCAATGTAGTATCCCAAACCATTCTTAAAATTGCTTCTTTTTCATTGCCTTTTGACAATTGAATGGTAAAGTTTTCTACAACTTCATCCGATTTTTTCACGGGGGCGTTAACTCTTAAAACATCATTGGCTTGATTGTAGCTGTAGGCTCCCCAGAAATCTAAATCTTTGTTCAATATTATTGTCCATTCTCCCGCATTTGGAATGGCAAAGAATGAATAAGTGCCTGCTTTTATTTTATTGCCTTGAATGGTTACGTCCTGATAGAATTTAATTTCAGTAGATTCATTCGCTCCCAAACGCCAAACTTCACCAAAAGGAATCAGTTTTCCGAAAACAACACGGTCTTTTTTTGCGGGACGACTGTATATTACACGAACCATTGCGGGCATATCGCCAATAAGTTTTGGTGCAAATTTGCGATCGTGAGCAAAATTATTAGGATAATATGCCATGTCCATTGGGCTTTTATCCATTCCTGCCATTTTTTGAGCTTGAATATCCATTACGACTAAGGAAATCAAGAAAGATAATACGAGTGCTTTTTTCATTTTTTGGGTTATTGATAAATTTTGAGGAAATGCGATAATTTATGAAAATTGAGTTATTAAATAATTCATTAAAAGTAAATATTACCGAATCACTACCCCATCTTTTACCACCATTTTCACCTTCCGAATATCCGAAATTTGTTCTATTGGATTGCCTTCCACAATCAGAATGTCGGCTAAAAAACTTTTTTTAATCATTCCTAAATCCTTGATTTTGAATGATTCAGCATTGATTGAAGTTGAGGAACGCAACACATCAAGGGGTTTCATACCATATTGAACCATCATTTCCATTTCACGGGCATTGTCGCCGTGTGGGAATACTCCAACATCACCACCCATACAAATACGCACGCCCAAATCCATTGCCATTTTGAAGTTTTTTCGCTTTTCTTGTATTTTTTCGGGTTCGGGTTCTGTAGCTTTCTTCCAACCTCTATATTGACTTACAGCATCTCCTGCGGCAAGCGTAGGGCAGAAGCAAACGCCCTTTTCTTTCATCAATTTAAAAACTTCGGGCGTGGCGTTGTCGCCGTGTTCAATCGTGCTGACCCCGCCCATAATTGCTCTCCGCATTCCTTCGGGTGTTGAGGCATGAGCAACCACTTGTCGTCCAGAACTTTGGGCAACTTTCACGATTAATTCAATTTCTTCCTGTAAAAAAGTGGGTTGAGCATCTTTCATTAAACCCCAACGATAATCGGCATAAATTTTAATAACATCCGCTCCTTTTCCAATTTGTGTTCGGACAGATTTTGTCAAATTATCTACACCATCCGCTTCTTCAGCACCTTGTGGAACGGTGATTTCTGAATGAAAACCTTTAGGGCCATAGCTGCCCGTAGCCACCAAAGCACGACCCGCCACAAACATTCGTGGTCCTATAATTATTCCTTTTTCAATGGCGGTTTTCAATCCAACATCGTCATAATCAGCCCCTTCAGTTCCTAAGTCTCTGACGGAAGTGAAGCCTGCCAATAAGGTTTTGCGAGCGTGGACTGTTGCTCGGGCAATACGTTCTGCACGGGATTCACGTAAAACTTGGTCGTCCCAATTGGTTTCGTTGTAAGGATGTAAAAGCAAGTGTGAATGTCCTTCAATCAGTCCCGGCAAAAGGGTGGAATTTGGAATATCAATAATTTCGGAATTGGAAGGAAAAGTTAAATTCTCTCCAACTGCTTCAATCCTTTGATTTTTTATGAGAACCTGCCAGTTGTTGTGCATAGTTTCTCCATCAAAAACTCTTGAAGGGCGGAACAAGGTATATTTATCTTGGGCAAAAAGGGAAGAGGAAATAAGGGTTAAAATTAGTGTTAATTTGTTCATAATTAGTCATTTATATTTTGATAAAGTATTTATTGAGTAAAAACTTATGGAAGATAAATATTTTTACTCAATTCGATACACCAAGTAGCTCTCAAATAAGTAATTTTAATTATGTTTTAACCTTGAAACAATAAATTTTCTTTAGAAGAAGGATAATTTGCAAATACTCGTATTTTTGTATCTATTCATCATCCAACCCTCAAAAAATGAAATACACTCTCCTTCTTATTGCCTCACTTTTTTGTTTTCAAATCAATGCACAAGATGCCATTGAATATAAAACTCCGCCGACTGCCATTTTGAATTTGGCAAATGCAAAACTAACTCCAACTGTGAGTATCAACGATAAAGGCGATTGGATGTTAATTATGGAACGCAGTACCATGCCCACAGTCGAAGAATTAGCTCAACCTGAGTTGCGGATTGCAGGATTACGAATTAACCCCAATAATTTTTCGCCAAGTCGTTCAACAAATGCCATTAGATTGTCAGTAAAAGACATAAAAACGGGGAAAGATTTCTCGATTGGGGGTTTACCAACAAATTTAAAAGCTGGTAATTTTCAATGGAGTCCAAACGATGATAAAATTGCTTTTACACAAACCAATGCAGAAAATATTGATTTATACGTGATTGATTTGAATACCAAAAAAGCAATAAAAACTAATCAAACGCCTCTAAATATTGTCATTAATGATTTATCTTGGTTGGATAATAATAGCATTTTATATCATGCTACGGTGGCTTCTACCAAAAATGCACCTAAGAAAATGTTAGCTCCCAAAGGGCCAACGGTGCAACAAAATATGGGCAAAGTTGCTGCCAGTGCAACCTATCAAGATTTGATTAAATCGCCTTATGATGAACAACTTTTTGAGTTTTATACGACTTCTCAGTTGGTAAAAAATACAAATGGCATTGAAACAAAAATTGGTTCGCCACAGATTTACGGTTCAGCCATAATTTCTCCCGATAAAAAATATTTTTTGGTGGAAAAAATTGATAAACCCTTTAGCTATCTAGTGCCAGTTTATAGTTTTAATTCTTCTATTGTGGTTACAGATATAGATGGAAAAGTGCTCAAAGAAATTGCAAAATTACCGAGTGGAGAACTCGCTCCATCGGGTTATGATAATGTTCTAAATGCACCCAGAGGTCACTCGTGGATAAATACACTACCAAATACTATTTCTTGGATTGAACCTCTAGACAGCGGATTAATCAAAAAGAAAGTTGATTTCCATGATGTTGCGTATATGCAAGCTGCTCCGTTCACTGCAACGCCAACGATGCTGATGAAAACGCCCATGAGAATTGGGAATATTTCTTCATTAACTGAAAATGAATTGCTTTTTTCTGAATATTCAAGGGTAAAACATCAACAAAAGTTGAGTAAGTTTGATGTAGTTAAAAAAGAAGTAAAAAACCTGATTGACCGAAGTACAGATGATGCTTATAATGACCCTGGAACTCCAATTAGTGCAAGCAATAGATTTGGTAAAAATAGCGTGAAAGTCTTGGCGAATCGCACGGTTTTGATGCGTGGAGCAGGTTCTTCATCCAAAGGAGATTTGCCATTTTTGAACTCTTTTAATATTGATACCAAAGAATCGAAAACGTTATGGAGATGTCAAGAGCCTTATTATGAAGTGGTTACGAGTATTTTAGATTTTGATAAATTGAATTTTGTAACGAGTCGTCAAGGGCAAAATGAAACGCCCAATTATTATTTATATAACGGTGGAAATACTGGAAAACAACTAACCAATTTCCCTGATCCGCAACCTGAATTAAGAGGAATCACGAAGGAAAAAATAACTTATAAACGCAAAGATGGCGTCAATTTAGCGGCTGATTTATATTTACCAAAAGGGTATTCAAAAGAAAGAGACGGTGCTTTACCTGTAATCATGTGGGCGTATCCCCGTGAGTTTAAAAGTAGTGACGATGCAGCCCAAATCAGAGGAAGTAAATACACTTTTGTGCGGGTAAGTTGGGGTTCTCCCATCTTTTGGGCAACTCAAGGTTATGCCGTAATGGATAATACAGAATTTCCAATTGTCGGTGAAGGAGACAAACAACCTAACGATAATTTTATCGAACAATTGGTTTGGAATGCGGAGGCTGCCATTAAAAAAATTGCTGATTTGGGCGTTGGAGACAGCACAAGAGTAGCAGTTGGGGGACACAGTTACGGGGCTTTTATGACTGTAAATTTATTAGCACATTGCAAATTATTTAAAGCAGGAATTGCTCGTAGTGGTGCTTATAACCGTTCTTTAACACCTTTCGGCTTTCAAAATGAGGAGCGTACTTATTGGCAAGCACCCGAATTATACTTTAAAATGAGTCCTTTTAGTTATGCCAATCAAATCAAAACACCTTTATTGATGATTCATGGTGAAGCTGATAATAATCCAGGTACTTTCCCCATTCAAAGCGAAAGATTGTATAATGCCATTAAAGGACATGGCGGCACAGTTCGTTTTGTGCAATTGCCCTATGAAAGTCATGGATATGCTGCCAAAGAAAATATTTTACACATGCTTTGGGAACAAAATGAATGGTTGGAGAAGTATGTGAAAGGGAAAAGCATTAAATAGTTAATGAACAAATGTAATTTTGTGTTTCAACCAAAAAAAATATAGATGTTAGAGATAGTAACAAAAACATTTTGAACTAAGGCGAAATTGAAGGTAAAGTTGAAAAGACTGTAATGGTTTTGAAAGCTGAGTTTTTGGAGAAAGTTTAAGCACAAATACATTTTTTAATCCGTTCAATCTGTAGTTTCTGTATAGGTTGAACGGATTTTATTATTCACTAATATAACCATACCCTCAAACCTAATAAAAGAAACTTTCCGAACTTTGCTTAGGTTATATTTATATGGAAACAAAAACTACTGTTAATCAACCAGTTATATCAAAACTTCAAAATCCTGCTTTCGCTTGGGGCTTAATGGCTCTTTTGGCAACTATTTGGGGAAGTTCATTTATTCTTGTTAAAAAAAGTCTATCTGTTTTTGATGCTTCACAAGTGGGCTCATTGCGCATTGTAGCGGCTTTTTGCTTTTTCTTGCCCTTCTTTTTGATTAATATCAAGAAGATTCCTTTCCAAAAATCCCACCTTTTTCTAATAGTAGGTTGTCTGGGAAATCTCTTTCCAGCCTATTTGTTTTCATTAGCAGGTTCAAAATTAGACAGTGGCGTTTCAGGTGCATTGAATTCGACAACACCACTTTTTACGCTCATCATTGGTGGATTTTTCTTTGGAAGTATTATCACAAAACGGCAAATTTTTGGAATAATTTTAGGTTTTATCGGAGCTTTATTGTTGATATTAGCAGGAGCTAAGGGCTTACAATTTAATAATTATGCCTTTTACGTAATTACCGCTACCGTTTTGTATGGTATCAATTTGAATATTACCAAAAAATATATCACAGGATTAAATCTAAGCCCTTTTTTGATTACATCTTTCATTTTTATGACCATCGGACCTGTTGCACTTGTGGTATTATTCAGTGGTGATTTTATTGATAAAGTACAACTTCCAGAAGCCAAAATGCCTTTATTTTATTCAATACTTTTAGGCGTATTAGGTTCAGCGGTGGCAATGGTATTGTTCAATAAACTAATCCAAGCAACCAGTGCAGTTTTGGCGAGTTCCGTAACGTATTTAATTCCAATTGTGGCAATCCTTTGGGGGATTCTGGATGGAGAAGCTATACAAATTCAGCACTTTATTGGAATGGGAATTATTTTAGTTGGTGTATATTTGGTAAATAAATCTTAAACAAAATGCTAAAAGCAACTATAAATAGTCAAACCTTTGACATTCAGTCGAATAAGTCTGAAATCTCTGTTAATTCTCAACCTTTCAAATGGGATATGGTGGAAATAAAAGACGGTAATTTTCATATACTTTACAATAATCGTTCGTTTAATGCGGAGGTTTTGGAAGCTGATTATCAAACAAAATCTTTCTTAATTAAGATAAATAAAAGCAAATATTCCATTTCACTAAAAGACCGTTTTGATATTCTCCTTGACCAGCTGGGTATGAGTAACGCCAGTGCTGTGAAAGTAAATGACCTCAAAGCCCCGATGCCTGGACTCATCGTGGATATAAAAGTACAAGTAGGTGATACCGTCAAAAAAGGCGACACTATTTTGATTTTAGAGGCGATGAAAATGGAAAATATTTTGAAAGCATCGGGCGATGGAAAAATAAAAGCCATTAAGATTGTTGCCAAACAAAATGTAGAAAAAAATCAAGTGATGATTGAGTTTGAGTAAAATTTAAGTGAATAAAGTATAGGGAATAGAGTAAAGATAAATAGGATAGAGAGTCTATAAAATAGACAATAGAGATTAAGTAGGCTTTCTATTGCCCATTTTTGTATACTGTCTGCCCGAATCTTTACTCTATTTTGATTTTGCCCCTTTCAAACCTTTTTCCTATCTTTGCCCTCGCAAAAAACTTACATCATGGACAAACCGAAGTACAAACGAATTCTTCTCAAATTATCAGGCGAAGCCCTTAGTTCAGGGGGCGAAGTTATAGACCCTTCAATCTTGGAGCGATACGCTCGGGAAATTAGAAAAATAAAAGATTTAGGCGTAGAAATCGCTATTGTGATTGGTGGAGGTAATATTTTCAGAGGTGCTGCCGCTGCAAAAGTTGGTATCGACCGTGTGCAAGGCGATTATATGGGAATGTTAGCGACCGTAATCAATGGTATGGCAATTCAAGCATCTTTGGAAAAACACGGAATGTACACTCGTCTTTTAACGGCTATTAAAATGGATGCAATCTGCGAACCTTTCATTCGCAGAAGAGCCATGAGACATCTTGAAAAAGGACGTATAGTAATCTTCGGTGCAGGTACAGGAAATCCTTATTTTACAACAGATTCCACTGCCGCTTTGCGTGCCGTTGAAATAGAAGCAGAAGTAGTGTTGAAAGGCACAAGAGTTGATGGTGTTTATACTGCCGACCCTGAAAAAGATTTATTAGCAACTAAATACGATAATCTTTCGTTTGCCGAAGCCATTTCAAAGGGCTTAAAAATTATGGATACAACCGCTTTTACGCTGTGCCAAGAGAATAAAGTCCCCATTATTGTTTTCGATATGAATAAAGCGGATAATCTTCTGAATTTAATTGAAGGACATTCAGTAGGAACGCTTATAAGTTAATTTTTTAGATGTGATTTATTGATTTGGTGAATTGTAAGTGGAAGGTAAAATTCATCATATTTTATTAAATGTCTAATTCACTAATCACAACTTTCTTTTAAAGATGGAGGAAATAGAATTTTATATTGATGCAGCCAAAGAAACTATGGATGGTGCGTTGAAACATTTAGCCATTGAATTATCAAAAATTCGGGCAGGAAGAGCTACTCCTGCTATGTTGGACGGTATTCAAGTGGATTATTATGGAATGAATACGCCACTCTCAGGAGCAGCATCCATTAGCACACCCGACGCTCGAACAATTTTGGTGAAGCCTTTTGAGAAAAAGATGATTCAAGAATGTGAAAAGGCAATTCGGAACTCAAATATTGGATTAAACCCAATGAATGACGGGGAGAATATCCGTTTAAATATTCCACCGTTAACCGAGGAGCGTCGTCGTGAGTTGGTGAAACGAGTGAAAAACGAAATCGAAACGGCAAAAATTAATGTCCGTAATGTTCGTCAGGATGCAAATAACAGTATTAAGAAACTGAAGTCTGATGGAGCTTCTGAAGATGCTATTAAAGAAGGCGAAGATAGAATTCAGATTTTAACAAATGGATATATCTCAAAGGTTGAATCAACATTTGCGGATAAGGAAAAAGATATTATGTCGGTGTAACTCAACGAACAATCGGACGGCGTACTGTTAACAATGAATAATTTAAAACAAATATCAATTAGTATTTTTTAAATTATTCATTGTTTATTGAGAATTGTTAATTGTACAATGCCATTTCATCACGCCCGTGTTGATAACCTAATAAAATCATGCGTTTAATATCCTCCTGATCAAATCCTTGTATATCAATGTTTAAAGGTTTTTGGGGACGGATAATCTTTAATTTGATTCTGCTTTGACCTTTCAAAATACCAAATTCTCCCTCTGAGCCATCCATTGGTAAACACTCATTTCTGAATTCTGCCCAGTCTAAATCTGCATTAAGACATTCGTTTACCGCAATATCCATCACTCTATCCACTAAAGCCAAAAGGTTGCCATAAGGAAAATCTCCTCCTTCAATATGGCGAGTATGACAGGCAATGCACACAATTTCAGTTGCTCCGTCATTCATTGCTTTTCTAATTGGAGCAACATCTCGTAATCCTCCATCCAAAAAAGCCATTTTTCTAAGTCCACCAATATTAACGACAGGCATCAAAATTGGAATGGCGGATGATGCCATGACATAATCCAAAAAATGTTCGTATGTTGGGTCGGCATAAACAATACTACCATTAATAACATCGACTGCCCCAACTTTTAATTGAATTGGACTTGAATTTAGATTCCTAATTTGAATGTTATTATGAAGAATTTCACGCAGAGGTGTAGTGTCTAATAATCCTTCAAAATTCCTTCTGATAGCACTCATTCCTAAATCGTAAGTGCCTCGCCTAAGTGCCAGACTGTCAGGGGTATTGATATTATTTACCCAAAAATTACTTAAGTCAATCGCAGCTTGTGGGAAATCAATATTTCCGTCATTTTCAAGGGCTTGAATACCAAAATTATTGACTAAATAAGATGCATTCATACTTCCAGCTGATATTCCATAAATGGCATCTGGATGAAAACCCGCTTCAAAAACTGCCCTCACTACGCCTGCTTGGTATGCCCCTTTAACAGATCCGCCTGCCAATACTAAGATTTTACTCATTTTTTTGTGGTTAAAGGCTTATGAAATTTAAAGCGTTAAAAATTTTATTTCGGATAATAGTTTAAACGTTGAAAAGTTTAAACTATGTAAAACAAAACAGCCTTTCAAATATCGAACTAAAAAAATAAAAACAAGTTAATAAATGTAGATTAGATACAAGTTTTTATAGAATGATGTAATTTGCGACTTAGTTATCAGTTGTTAGTTATCAGTTATTGGTCGAGCGGGGAACCGCTATTGGTTATTAGTTATTAGTATATTTTCTTTCAGAATATTATCACTCAATGACTCATACCTTATACTTCATAATTTATAGCTGATAATTCGTAACTCATAACGTTTGGTTGCCCGACTAATAACTAATAAAAAATGAGTTTATCAATTAAAGAAATACAAGCTCCTATTGCCAACGAAATGAAAGCCTTCGAAGGGAAATTTCGTCAGTCAATGAAAACAAAAGTAACCCTTTTGGATACAATTATGAACTACATCGTCCAACGAAAAGGCAAACAAATTAGACCCATGTTTGTATTTTTAACGGCAGGACTTTGTGGAGAAATTTCCGAAAAATCATACCGAGGAGCAGCTTTAATCGAGCTTTTACACACTGCCACACTCGTACACGATGACGTCGTGGATGAATCAAATTATCGTCGTAGCTTCTTTTCAATTAATGCCCTTTGGAAAAATAAGATTGCTGTTCTGGTAGGCGATTACCTACTTTCAAAAGCCCTTTTATTATCTATCAATAACGATGATTTCGAGTTGTTGAAAATTGGCTCTACTGCTATTTTAGAAATGGCTGAAGGTGAATTAATGCAAATTGAAAAGGCACGTAAATTGGACATTACGGAGGAAATTTATTTTGAAATTATCCGCAGAAAAACGGCTACTTTAATTGCTGCTTGTTGTGCAATGGGCGTAAGTTCAGTTGGGGCAGATGTTGAAACAGTGGGAAAGGCAAGACTTTTTGGTGAGAAAGTAGGTATTGCTTTTCAGATCAAAGATGATTTATTTGATTACGGCGATGCAGAAATCGGTAAACCTTTGGGGATTGATATTAAAGAGAAAAAAATGACACTTCCACTCATTTATGCCTTAAATCAGGCAGATTGGAGTACGAAGCGTCGAATTATAAATATTATTAAAAATGAATCTGAAAACTCAAATAAAGTTGATGAAGTCATTAGCTTTGTTAAAAAATCTGGGGGACTCGAATATGCCACAAAATCAATGCAAGTTCTTGTAAATGAGGCACATATTATTTTAAATACTTTTCCAGATAATCCTTTCAGACGCTCATTAGCGGGTTTAGTTCAGTTTACGATTGAAAGAACAAAATAGGCATTACGTAATTAACATAAAGAATCCTCCTTTTCTTTTGCCGCCGCCAATTGCCACCAAGGGAGATATGGATAAGCGTGATGTTCATGATGGTAACCGAAATAATAACAAGAAATGAACGCAAAAAAATGATTATTTTTCTGACTTCGGGCTTTATATTTATCCCCTAATTCATGTTCTCCACGATGAGGAAGATAGGTTCCAAAATAAAATAATTGAAGGGTACTAAGAATGGCTGGAATTTCCCAAAAAATAATCAGATTTTCCATCGGGAAAATTAATTTTAGGAGATTATAAGTGATAGCCATCATAATAATTTGCCAAATAGTAACATACTCCAAAGCAAATTTGAGATACCATCGAAAAAAGTTTCCATTGTAGTAATCAGGGTCGTCTTCAGTAACAACGTTGGAGTGATGTAAATGATGTTTTCGAGCAAGTTTTTCGTAATTATTATAGGCAAAAATAGTAGCACAAAAAAAACCAACCCATTTGTTAACTCGCTTATTATTAGGCACTGCCACTCCATGAATTGAGTCATGAGCAGTAATAAAAATTCCTGTGTACAGATGAGTCTGCACGAGCATAAACACATACACGAGGGGGTCATAAAAATCTATTTTGTAATGTAATAAATAGGTCAATGACAACGCCCAAAGCGTGATAATTGTGAAGGCATAAAAGATTCCTTTATTTTTCATGTATTTAGCAAAAAACTTCGAACTACGAGTTTTAATAATTAAGGTGTTAAAACTCAAAGTTTGTGATTCGCTTCTCATAACTTATTAACCCCTAACGCTTTAATTTTGTTACAAAATTAAAGATTGAATTAAATTTCATGGCAAAATTAGAAAAAGATTTGCAAGAGGCAATTTTATCAATGCCTCAAAAGGAAAAAGACAAACTATTGCTTAAACTCATTGCCAAAGATGATGTATTGATTCAGCAATTGGAATTCACTTTAGTTGAAGCGGGTTCGACAATTGAATATCGACGTGATGAAGTCAAAAATGCCATTGATAAACTGTACCGAGTTGATGTATATTCGGCAGGATATTTAATGATGGACATGCGGTATATAAATGGTGATATTACTCGTCATTTAAAAGTTACGAAAGATAAATATGGAGAGATAGAATTGTCTTTAAAGCTAATTAAGGACTGTTTTGAAAAGCAATTGAAGTGGATTGAAAAATATTCTTCTAAAACCGATAAACTTTCAAATTATGTGGCAAAACGAACTGATTTTATCTTGAAAAAACTTGTAAAATTGCATCCAGATATTCAATTTGATTTTCATGCGGATATGAATTACGTCTTGGAATGTGTACACAAGTATGGATCTGCTTACTATGCTATACAAATGAAATTACCGAAAAGTTTTCAAATTTCTGATTTATAATATGTACGAAAAATACAATATTTTTTACTTTACAACCTTAACTCTTATCAATTTTGCAAATAAATCAATTCATCACATCACTTTCCGAAAGTATTTCTGATAATTCTTTTGTAAAACTTTCTGTAGGTAATTATAAAGGTTCAGAATCAGAGCTGAAAAATATTTACATCAAATTAATTTTGGTAAAGCGAGACGAAAAATTAAACTTTACTTATCGTTATAAAACTCGTGATGTTACTAAAAATTTTACGATTGAAGAAGGGATAAAACTCATTCAAGTAGCTATAGAAAGTGGGTTCAAAGTAGCAAACCTTTTTACAAATGAGTTTGATTTAATTATTGAAATACTTAATAATCAAAAGATTACGTTGCGTAAAAAAAATCCTACCAGTAAATCAAATGCAACCTTAGACCATGACCGAAACAAAAAACGATTGATTGAAACCAATGGAAAAGGATATTTACATGAATTGAAAATTACAGATTTAGAGGGAAATGTGTATAAAAATGCACAAGATAAATACAAACAAATAAATCATTATGTAGAAATTTTGAGTTCGTTGATAAAGGAAATTCCGAATGATAAACTCAAAAAAGTGGTGGATATGGGTTCAGGGAAAGGGTATTTAACTTTTGCTTTATATGATTATTTAACCAATGTTTTGAAACTGAATACCTCAGTAACAGGCGTAGAATTTCGCCCTGATATGGTGGAATTGTGTAATAATATTGCTCAAAAAACTGGTTTTGGAGCTTTGCAATTTGTGGAAGGAACGATTGAAGATTACGACAGTCAAGACACAAATATTTTGATCGCTCTTCACGCTTGTGATACCGCCACAGACGATGCGATTTATAAAGGAATAATTGCTCAAGCTGATTTAATTGTGGTTGCACCTTGTTGTCATAAACAAATTAGAAGGGAGATGGAGAAAAATAAAGCTTCCAATGAATTAGATTTTTTAACGAAATACGGAATCTTTTTAGAACGCCAAGCCGAAATGGTAACGGACGGAATTAGAGCCATGATTTTGGAATATTTTGGGTATAAAACCAAAGTTTTTCAATTTATTTCAGATGCTCACACGCCCAAAAATGTATTGGTTGTTGGGATAAAAGGCGAGATAAATCTCAAAAAACAAGTAGAAGTTTTAGCGAAATTAAAAGCAACAAAGGCTTATTTTGGGATTGGATATCATCATTTGGAGCGATTGGTTGGATTATGAATTGTATTATTATTTAATGATTGATACGCAAATTTGGGATTTTGATGGTTAGTACTTGGATAAATCTCCCTTTTTTAACAATATTTCCCCAAGTTTAAAAACCATTTGGGTGAATTTCCAAAATATACAAACTCTCCCATCATGCAAACGCTAAAAAACAATCAACTTGCCGTCAAAATCAACCCAAAAGGAGCAGAACTTTCAAGCCTTTTCAACATCGAAAACCAAACGGAATATTTATGGAATGCTGACCCTACATTTTGGGGTAAATCATCGCCCGTATTGTTTCCAATTGTGGGTGCTCTGAAAAATGACATTTACCGTTTTGAGGGAAAGGAATATACGTTACCACGTCATGGATTTGCCCGAGATAGAGAATTTATCGTGGAAAAATCAGAAGAAAATAGTATCACTTTTTTACTCACTCACGATGAAAATACGCTGAAAGTTTACCCGTTTAAATTTGAATTTCG
>JACMRQ010000101.1 GCA_014376355.1 Arcicella sp.
AGAAATGAAACTTTTTCAGTTGATTTTTTAAATGAAATTTGCGAATTATGTTTAGACACTAAAATTGGACAGATTTGTTCAACGCCTTGGAAATCATTGATTATTAAAGGAATAGAAAATAAACATCGAAATTTATGGGATAAACTTTTGGGCAAATATACGGTTAATGTTCGCCATGCTGCCAATGAATTGAATTGGCAAGTAGAAGATTTATCACTGGAAGGTTTGGCTTTGAAAAAATCAATTATTCGTGAATTTGATGATGAAGATGTTCGTACTTTCGGATTAAGTTTTGCGGTTCAGACTCGCTCAAAATCAGAAGTTTTTGGGTCGGTAGTTATTAAAAAAAGAGCTATTTTTGGAGGAATTCTGAGTGTTTTTGATATTTATCACACTGTAGATTTTAACCCAAATACTCGTGAATTAGTTATTTTTGAAAAAGGTATCAATAAAGCTCACGTTCCAGAGATTTTACAACGATTGACGAAACGGTTTTACGCCCAAAATGCTAAACAAGAACTTTCTATGGTGAAGGAAACACAACGTAAATCACTTGATTTGCAACCCATCAAAGTCCACCAATGCAAAACTTGTTTTACTATTTACGATGAACGTTTTGGTGATTCAGTCAATGAAATTGCTGTAGGAATAAAGTTTATGGATTTGCCTTCAACTTATTGCTGTCCGATTTGTGAGAATGATAATTCAGCATTTGTTGAGGTGGATGTTGAGCGGTTGTTGATATAAGATTTTAGGAAAGTAACACATCGGCAGGAATTCCAAACTGATGATAAAAGATTTTTGCAATTTCCAAAGTCAATGGTTTTCTACGACTTAAAATAGAAGAAACATATCCTTTACTACCAATAATTCCAACTAAATCTTTATTTTTTATTCCTTTTTCGAGCATTTTTAATTTAACGACTTCAATCGGGTCGGGCATTGATACAGGATAGTGCTTATCTTCATAAGCCTTTATTAGTAACAATACTATTTGCAGATTTTCGCCTTCAAGGCTATCAGAAGACACTTTTTTATCGAATTGAATATCAATCCAATCCAAATACTCTTCGTATTGTTCGTCTGTTTTTATCGTCTTTAATATCATTTCTTTTTATATTTTACCGTTTCTACATCAATATTATCGTATTCAGCATGAGTACCAAACCACTTAACTTGGATTATTCTATATTCAAAAACCATCCTTACAACAAGTCTATATTTATTTCCCATAATATTGAATACGACTCTATCATCTCCCACAATACTGGCATTTTTATAAACTTCCTTTAGTTCATTAAAATTTTGAAAGTCACTTTTCACAAACTCAACATACCACTCTTTAAGGGCATTTGACGCTTTTGGATGAAGAAGACAATAAATAAGAAGTGTTTTTCGAGCAATGATATTGAACATACCACAAATTAAATAGTTTTCTATTAGAAAACAAAATTATTCTGATAGATTCAAATAAGGATTATATCTTACACTTTAATTCTACGCTCAAAATAAGGCTTCAAAATTCGTTTATCAATAAAAAATAAAGCTACTAATACGTTGATTATCAAGAAGAAACGAGTTAATAATTTATCCTGTAAAATTCTTAAAGGCTTACTAAAATCTATTTGAATAGTTGATTGATTAATTATTGGCAAGGCTAAAATTATCAGTAAAATTACACTTATTGACATTCCGATTAAGAAATAAATCGGCAATTTATTCGATTTTCTAACCACTTCAACTTCTTGCGATACTTCCCAACGATCAATTAATTTATCGGTAAAATTAAAAGCCGTTTTTTCAATACTCGTATCCATGAGCAAGGCGTGGGTATGTGCATATTCAGAGAAAAGTGTCTGATAATCAGTACTTTCTAAGAGCATTTTATTGTGTTGACGCATTGTTTCTTCGGAAGAAGTGCCGTCAAGAATATCAAAAATATCTTCGTCTTTCATTTTATTGGAGCCATTAATTTTCTCCGATTAATGTTTTTACTTCTTTCCCTAACATTTTACTCATTGTTTCCGCTAATCTTTTTCTGGCTCGACAAAGTTTTACTTTAGCGGTTTCGGCAGAAATTCCTACTACTTTAGCAATTTCTTCTAATGATTGTTCTTTCAAATAAAATAGGGTTATTATCGTAACATCATCGGGCGATAAATGATTAAATGCCTTCTGAATATATTGTTGTTGTTCAGTAATTTTTAGATTTTTATCGGTATCAGCCGTAACATATTGAGCTGATTGTGAAAGTTCAATATCTTCAGCCCGAATACGGTTTTTTCGTTTAAACATTAACGCTGCATTGAAAACAATTCTATAAAACCAAGTTGTAAATTTTGCTTCTTGATTAAAGGTCGGTAAGGCTTGAAAGGCTTGAATAAAAGCATCTTGAGCAATTTCCTCGGCATCTTCTCGAGTTCCAGCAATTTTATACGCCACCGTAAACGCATAGTCTTTATGGCGATTGGCAAGGTCTCTATACCCCGATTTGTCGCCCGACAAAATGCGTTCAATGATAAAATTATCTGTTTCTTTAATCTTCACAATTGTTTAGATGCGGGTTCTTTGAGAAAGGTTACAGACAACAATGAGAAAATATTTTTTACCTAACTGTAACCTTTTAATAACAAGATACATCATATCCCCAGAAATCAATTAATCCTCCATAAAAAATACAACAATGATACACGAAGGAAACATGGTGCCAATAGTAGGAATGTTAATTCCAATAATTGGGACAATCGGATTATTTACCATGATTATATTTTTACGAAAATATGATAATGATGAAAAAATGGCAATGATTGCCAAGGGAATTACGCCCCCACAAAGAACTTCTTTTAAAGTCAATCCAAGCCATTCGCTTCGTTGGGGATTTGTGTTAGTGGGTTTTGGGATTGGATTATTGATGGGGTCTTTATTAGAGAGTTTAACAAATCTGGATGGAGAAACAGCCCATTTTTCTATGATATTTATTTTTGGAGGCTTAGGGCTCTTGGCTTCGTATTTTTATCAAATGAATTTAGATAAAAAGAACCATTCTCTCAAGGAAGATTAAATCATTGATTTTCAGTTACTTAATGCCAATATTTTAAGCAAGTAAACTGCTCAAAATATTGGCATTTTATTTTGTATTTCACCATTAACATTTGCTTAACAAGCATTAACATTTCATTAAGTTACCTGTGAAGACTTTCTGCGTTATAAGGTTAGATTTGAATATTTAAACCAGATTAATACAAATAGAAATCATGAAAAAGTTAATTGCAGCCATCGTTCTTTCAGTTATTGCTTTCGTAAATGTAAATGCTCAAAGTGTTGCTTTCAAAGTGGGATATACCCATTCAGACGTAATTGTATCGCCTGAGCCAGTCAATATTTTCACGCCGAAAGAAACTTTTCATGCAGGTATTGCCATAAAAGATTTAAAATTAACGGATAAAATCGGTTTCCAACCAGAACTTTTATATTCGATGCAGGGCTTTAAAATAGCAGGCGTTGGTAATGTTGGGATTCACTATTTATCGCTTCCTTTATTGATTACATTTCCAGTAACCGAAGGTTTAGATTTACAAGTTGGTCCACAAATAAGTTATATGATGAATTCTCGAGTTGGAATAAGCGACTTATTTTCAATTTCTTATAATGGCATTTTTCATAATTTTGATGCAGGAGCTGTTGCCGGACTTGAATATAAAGTTTCCGATAATATATCTCTCGGCGGACGTTATTATTTAGGTATGACCGATGTAAATAAAGACTTTTCATTCGGTAATAATAAAAATTTATCTGACTATTTTCAAATGCGTAATACAGGAATTCAAGCATATATATCTTTTAGCTTCGGTAAGAAATAAAAAAATCACCTAACCCATAGAATGCCTAATTTTCGAGGATAGTACCTTGATTATTAGGCATTTCTGTTTTATATCAGTATAAAAATATTAAATTATACTTCTTACTGAGTAAAACATTTACAAAACGCTATAAAATAGTCCTCAAATTATCCATGCAAATTTATCAAGCCATCAGCCAGCGAGAAGCACAAGGCTTTAATACTGAACAATTAAGAGAGAACTTTTTGATTGAATCTATCTTCCAAAATAATGAAGTCAAGATATATTATACACATTACGACCGTGTGGTTTTGGGGGGCGTAATGCCAAGTAATACAGCGATTACATTACCAACGTATGATAATTTAAAATCTGATTATTTTTTAGAACGTCGTGAAATTGGAATTATCAATGTGGGTGGAGATGGTGAAATTGCGGTAGATGACAAGACATTTCCTTTATCTAAATTAGATGCTCTTTACATCGGAAAAGGTTCACAATCAGTCATTTTCACAAGCAACAATAGTGATAACCCTGCTCAATTTTTCTTGTTATCTGCTCCTGCTCATCAAATGTATCCTACTCGCAAAATGAGCAAAGAAGAAGCGATGCCCGTATCGTTGGGAAGCCAAGAAACCGCTAATGAACGAACCATTTATAAGTATATTCATCGTGATGGGATTCAGAGTTGTCAGGTTGTGATGGGATTAACCGTGTTGAAATCTGGAAGTATTTGGAATACAATGCCTGCTCATGTACATGACCGCAGGATGGAAGCTTATTTATATTTCGACCTTAATACCGAACACCGAGTTTTTCATTTAATGGGACAACCACAAGAAACTCGTCATTTAGTTGTGGCAAATCATCAAGCGGTTTTGTCGCCACCGTGGTCTATTCATTCAGGAGCTGGCACGACCAATTATTCATTTATTTGGGCAATGGCAGGGGAGAATCTGGATTTTACAGATATGGATTTTGCTCCAATTGCGGAGTTGAGATAATCACTTTTAATTGCACACGGATTGAAGGGATTAGACACGGATTTTCAATAATTTATCCGTGTCTAATCCCTTCAATCCGTGTGCAATTCTTACCCAAGCTCCCAATTTCAAAGATTCTACTGCACAAATACTTGCCCGTGAAGTATTGATAATTTCTTCAAAAGGGATAGTGGCTCCTCCCCCATTTTTTAATCTTTCCAAAAATAATCTAAATTGTTCGTGGTGTCCTTTGTCTTGGCTTCGAGATATTCCAGATGATTTTAAACCATAGTATTCTGATTTCCGAAAATTATCAATTACCATTGTTTTCCCTTGCGCATATACTTCAATTCTTTCTTTTGAATAACCTTTATTTCCATTAGAGAAATAGTTGATAACTCCTGATGAACCGTTTTGATATTTTAGTAAAATAGTGGCATTGTCAGTATTTTCGGCGAGATTTTCACCCATAGAATTCATTACTACGGATTCAACTAAACTCCCTGACAGATAAGTAATTAAGTCAATAAAATGACAGGCTTCTCCAATAATTCTTCCGCCTCCAATATTTATATCTTGCGTCCAATGATTTGCTAAAATTTCACCTGCATTTACGGTTATAATTACATTTAGTGGAAGATTTGAATCTCCCAATTTTTGCTTTATATCTTGAACAAAAGGCGAAAATCTACGGTTAAATCCTACTGTTAAAGTTTTCTCTGTTTGTTGATAAACTTCGATAATTTCATTAATTTCTTCCAAAGAGAGTGCCAATGGTTTTTCCACAAAAACGTGCTTTCCTGCCTTCAATGCTGCGATACACATACGAGCATGAGCATCATGTCGAGTTGTAATTATTACACCATCTATTTCCGAATCATTTAGAATATCATCATTATTTGTCGTTGAATATTGAATGTCAAATTTTTTAGCTAATAAAGTACCAGATAAACCTGAAGACGACGATAAATATTTGATGTTGACTTTGAGTTTGGAGAAAATTGGAAGAACAGTTGCTTTGGTGAAATTGCCAGAACCGATGATTCCTAAAACGGCATTTGTATTATGAGAGACATGATTTTTTATCCTAATTTTAGTTTGTCTTATATCAAAATCTCCATCATATTTTAGAATTGAAGCAATTGATTTTGACTTTTCAATAGTGTCATAAACTTGTCTATATTTTTGAAAATCAACAACTTCCGTAATTAAATCCTGCACTTTAAGCCGACCAGTTGAAATAAACTTTAACGCCATTTCAAAATTTCGATTCAATGTCCAACGCACAAAACCAATAGGATAATCTTGTCCATTTTGTTCGTAATTATTGTCGTAACGCCCTATTCCATAGGAGCATGAAACTTGGAAAGTCAATTCTTTTTCGTAAAAATCGGCACGGTTAATATTCAGTCCAACAACGCCCACTAAAACAATACGTCCACGTTTACGAGACATTTTTGCAGCCTGTGAAATTACCTCATCTGATTTGGTTGAAGCCGTAATAATAACTGCATCAACGCCAATATTTCGGGTAATTTCTTGGGCAATTTTTACTGAATCAATATCTTCAGAAACCTTAAATGCCTTTATTCCATTAATATTAGCCAAATCAACTTTCGATTGGTCGAAATCAAACGCAATTATTTCACAACCATTAGCTTGTAATAATTTTGCGGTCAATTGTCCAATAAGTCCAAGTCCAATTACGGCAACGGTTTCACCCAAAGTTGGATTTACTAAGCGGATTCCTTGTAAAGCAATTGCACCAACGACAGTGAAAGCGGCTTCATCATCAGAAACATTGTCAGGAATTCGGGCAACTAAATTTTTAGGAACACAAACCACTTCTGCATGATGTCCATTTGATGCCACACGGTCGCCAACTTTTAATTCATTTATTCCCTCTCCTATCGCTATTATTTCACCAACATTACAATATCCCATAGGAATTGGCTCGGACAATTTTCTAAAGATAGCATCAATTGTAGGTTTGAATCCATCAATTTTAATTTTATTAAAAACCTGCTTTAATTTTTCGGGTTGTTGTCGAGCTTTTTCTATAAAATTAGCCTTCCCAAATTCTATAAGCATTTTTTCAGTCCCTAACGATACCAAACTACGAGACGTTTTAATTAAGACACAACCTCTTCGCACCTGCGGAACGGGTATTTCTTCTAAAATCGTTTCGCCAGTTCGTAAGTGTTGGATTAGCTGTTTCATTTAGTTGCTAATTTTTCCATCAAAATATTCGCAATTCTTTCCGCTGTTTTTCCATCCCAAAGTGGTGGAATTTGTCCCTGTTTGGTATTTCCATCCAAAATATTTATTAATTTCTCATGAACTGTTTGTGGATTTAAGTCGGCTAAAAGCTGATTTGTGCCAATTTCTACCGTTATAGGTCGTTCGGTAGAGTCTCTAAAAGTTAAACAAGGCACTTTCAAATAAGTAGTTTCTTCTTGAATTCCACCCGAATCAGTAATAATGACTGAAGCATTTTGCATCAACTGTAAAAATTCCAAATATCCCTGTGGTTCAGTCAGAATAAGGTTTTTTATAGACCTTAATTGTTCATAAAGGTCAAATTCCTTTAAATTATTAGCCGTTCTCGGATGAATAGGCAAAACAACTTTTTTATATTTTGCTGTATCTTCAATAATTGATAAAATTGCTTTCAGCCCATCCTCTGTATCCACATTAGCAGGACGGTGCATAGTTATTACCACAAACTCATCTTTCAATAAGCCCAATTCCTCTAAAATAGTAGTTTGTCGGGCTTTCTCAAGATAATGCACCAAAGAATCAATCATGACATTTCCAACAAAAAATACTTTCTCATCCGATACACCCTCCCGTTTAAGATTATCTACACCCGACTTTTCGGTAATAAAAAGGTAGTCAGAAACACTATCTGTCAAAATTCTATTCAATTCTTCAGGCATTGAACGGTCGCCACTCCGCAAACCTGCCTCTACGTGAGCAACGGGAATATGCAATTTAATAGCAACTAATGCACAAGCAAGCGTCGCATTTACATCACCCACCACTAATACTAAATCAGGCTTTTCTGTTAAAACAACTTTTTCAAAAGCAAGCATTGTATTTGCTGTAACTTCAGTATGTGAACCACCACCAATACCTAAAAAATAATGTGGTTTTGGCATTTGAAGCTGTTCAAAAAATATATCGCTCATTTTAGCATCAAAATGCTGTCCAGTATGAACAATTTTTGAGTCAATTTCTGGATGATTCTCAAAAGCACGATGAAGCGGAGCAACCTTCATAAAATTAGGTCTGGCACCAACAATATTTAAGATTTTTATCATATCAACTTATAGTAATTTATAGACTCCAACAAACATAGTATTGGTGTATTTTTCATTAATACCAACCACATTTAAAAGCCTTGAAAAAATAGTAGTATTGGGGTAATAAGTAAGTTCTTGCAACTCCAAACCATAATATTTTAATTGTTTGGAGAAGTCGTTTTCAGTTAAAATATGTTGAATAAACTGATAATAAAGAGGTTTTCCTGTAAGTTTAAAAATATATTTTTCAATCTTTCTATACCAACTATCTTTGTTAGGCATAGAAATTATCAAAATTCCTTTAGGGTTCAATAATTCTTTAAATTGCTGAATAACTATCTCATAATCAGTAATATATTCTAAAACACTCGAACACAAAATAACGTCTTGTTTAGTAAAATTATAAATATTTTCAAAGGGTAAAATGGCTTGAACAAATGAGATTTTCAAGTCGTTCTTTTGTTGATAATGAATACAAAGTTCTATCATTTTTTCCGAGCCATCAACACCCACGACAATACATTTTTTAAGGGTTAAATAAATACTGAAAATTCCCGACCCACAACCAGCATCTAAAACTTTCATTTCGGGTTTAATGTATTTCTTAATAAGCATTGTCCAAACTTCATAACGCTGTTGAAATTGTGAAGATTTCACATATTTTTCATCAAATTCTGTTGCAGTTTCCGAATGAAAATCTATGGCATTTTTGGGTTCAAAAGTATAACTTTTAATTTCATTTATGAGGGTCTTTAAATATATTTCTTTCGTAAAATTTTCCAAGTAATTTCGGTGAGCATTATTTGAAATCTTTTGATATTCAATAGGATTTTGAATCAAATTATGAATTTCAGTAGCTATATCTTTTGGATTATTAAATCTAACATAAACTCCTGAATTACAAGAGTTTATCATGTCAGAAATTCCCCGATAATCGGTAGTTATAATTACACAACCGTAGGCCATTGCTTCAATAATTGAAATGGGTTGCCCTTCGTTGATATAGTTGGTTGGTAATACAAAAAAATGAGCTTCTCTTAGTAAATTCTTTTTCTTTTCTACTTCAACAATTCCATGATAATTAACATGGGTTTCTAATTTATTTTTTGCTATAAATTCATAAAAATAATGTTTCGCTTCAGATAATGTTGCGAATCTTTGTGCATCATGATAATGAATAAATTCTCCACAAAAATCAGTTTTAATATTATATCTATATTCATTTACTAAAATAGAAGTCGCTTCCAAAACATCTAAATACCCCTTCGATTCAATAAGATTTGAGAGGAAAATAATTTTTATCGGCAAATTATTATTAAAAGGTAATTTTTTGATTTTTAAACCATCACTTTCAATATTCCAAGGCAATCCATTTTTGACAACTTTAAGTTTGGGGAATAATTGTGGTTCAAAATCAAACATTTTTTTCATATTTTCCGATAAGACAATGATTGAGTCAGTCTGCTTTAACATTTGCAGAATTTGTCGCTGGTAAAACGGTTTTTGTGCTTTATAAAACCCGTCATAATTTCCTCCGTGAATATGGATAATAATTTTACTCCCTAATATTTTTGAGAGAAATACGATTGGAAAATCCCTCATAAATCCTCCTTTAGATTGCGAAACAGCATGATAAACTACGTATTTTCTGAGAATTAATTTAAAGATTAATCGAAATAATAGTCCAATGTAGATAAACATTTTACTAAGAATAGCATTTCTTTTGCCCGATAATGTTAAAACTTCTACGTTCAATTCATCCACAAGTACTTGAAAAGCAATGGCTTGTCCGTTGATGGGAGGCGGGAGGATTCCGATAAGTAAAATGCTTTTTTTAATCATTGAGCCAAGGTGCAATTGGTTTTGGATGAATTGGATTTAGTGCGTGCTGAATACAAAGATTTAGATAATTACTAACTACGGGAATTCTAATTTTATCTC
>JACMRQ010000102.1 GCA_014376355.1 Arcicella sp.
ACGAAAATATCGTTCATCAATTTTAACAACCACTTTGCCCAAAGTAACAAGATAATTTGGATTATGGCAAGCCTCTACTATACCAATTTCATCAATTCCTTCTCTCAAAAATGATATTTCAATGCCCAATTCTGCAAAAGCCATTCTCACGAACTCTCTCACACGGGTAGTTGTGGCTGTGGCAATCACAAAATCTTCAGGTTTTTCTTGTTGGAGCATCAACCACATGGCTTCCACATAGTCTTTGGCATGTCCCCAATCTCGTTGGGCATCCAAATTTCCTAAATACAATTTCTCGGAGCTTCCCAATGCTATTTGCGCAACTGCTCTTGTAATCTTTCGGGTAACAAATGTTTCTCCTCTTAAGGGTGATTCATGGTTAAACAATATACCGTTCACGGCAAACATATTGTAAGCTTCACGGTAATTGACTGTAATCCAATAAGCGTAAAGTTTGGCGACCGCATAAGGAGATCGGGGATAAAAAGGAGTCGTTTCAGATTGTGGTACCGCTTGAACTAAGCCATACAATTCAGAAGTTGAAGCTTGGTAAATTTTTGTTTTTTTTGTCAGTCCTAAAAGCCTCACCGCCTCTAAAATTCGTAATGTGCCGATTCCATCGACCTGAGCAGTATATTCGGGTTCATCGAAAGATACTTTCACGTGCGACATTGCCCCTAAGTTGTAGATTTCATCGGGTTGGACTTCTTGAACTATTCGGATGATATTAGTAGAGTCCGATAAATCGCCGTAGTGCAATTTGAAGTGGACATCATTCTCATGTAGGTCTGCATATAGATGATCAATCCTTTGGGTGTTTATGAGAGAACTTCTCCTTTTAATTCCGTGTACTTCATAGCCTTTTGATAAAAGTAATTCGGCTAAATAGGCACCATCTTGACCTGTGACTCCTGTGATTAAGGCCTTCTTTATGTTTTAATAATGGGATGTTTGTACTAAAAATAATTATAAAAGTTGCGTAAAACTATTTAATTATGGTTTTACGCAAGCAAATCTGAAAATTTAAAGTGTGTTTACACGATAACTTCAATCGTATAGAAGGATAAAGATTACTTGAAAGATTAGCCAAGTATCCTCCGATAAAATCTAAAAATCACTTTTTAGATTGATAAAAGGTAATATTTTTTATTCTGCATTATTTGATTATACGCAAATAACGAAATTATAACCTGACAAAGCAAAAAAACTTATTATACGGTCAAGATTTAAATTACTCATAATTTAAATCTGAAAAAATAATAGCAATTACCTAAATGGTTATGATATTATTTAATAAATACTTTTCAAAACTCAATAATATTTGCTCTCTGTCAAGATATTTTTGTGCGTATATTCTTGAATTATTTTTGTATGTTGAAGTATTTTCTTTGCTATATTTTATTATTCCATCTTTTAAGGCTTTATAAGATTCTGGCTCGACCACAATTCCAACTTTATGAATAGTTATAATCTCGTAAAGAGATGTTCCTTCCGAGGCAGTAACAATCGCAAAAGCACCTGCCGATAAAATACTTGTTAATTTGGATGGTAATACTAAATCAGAAGCAGATTTTTTTTGAAGAACTAAATGAATATCTCCTGTAACCAAAAGATTTGAAAGTTTATTATAAGGTTGCAAAGGGAAAAATCTGATATTTTTTAATTTTGCCTCTCCAACTTTTTCAATCATTTTTTGCTTAAATCCTCCCTCTCCGACCATCATAAATTGAATTAATGGTAAATCCTTGGCTACCTTAATAATCATTTCCAAACCTTGTTTCTCAGCAATCGTACCAGAATACTGGACTATTATATCGTCTATCTGATAGCCCATTTGCTCACGAAGAGATTCATTTATGGTCAACGGTTTTATAGAGCTGGTATCAACCCAATTGGGGAATAATAGATATTTGTCAACCTTCAAATTTTTATTCTTGATTTTTTTTATCATCCCTTCACTAATGGACGAAATGACCGTTGCACCATTCATAATAAATTTTTCAATCCAGAATAATACATTAATGAATTTTTTATTTTTTATCATTCCTAATTCATTCACCATATCCACTTGCAGGTCTTGAATGTGATACACAAATGGTACGCCTCTTAACTTTTTGTAAAAATATGGTAATAATCCAAGCTGAAAAGGAGGGCAAACACAAATTACAGCATCAAATTTTGTTGAAAAAATGATTTTTAACCAATAAAGTAGGGATGATAAAACAAAGGAAGTTTCTAATAAAATTCGTTTAAAAGCGGTCACATTTGAAGGAACATAGAGGGGACATCTGTGTACAGTTACGCCATTAATTATCTCAGTGTGCCACCATTTTGATTCATAATCTTCTTTAATTTGCCAAGCAGGATAGTAAGGCATTGCTGTTATTACTTCAACCTCGTGCCCTCGACAAGCCAACCATTCACAAGCCTCACCGCTATATTTTCCAATACCCGTTAACTCTGGATAATAATTGATTCCGTAAAATAATATTCGCATTAAAATTTTCTAATTAAATTTTTTCTCCTTCGGGTTTGATTACCTTCTGTAATCCTAAACCAATCCCTAATCCTGTAATTATCGCAACAGTACCTGCAAAAATATCCATCAAATCAAAATGGCGGTATTTTAATATAGGGCTTTTTCATAAAACAGGTTAACTTCTTGAAAGCCCATCTTTTGCCTTTTGTCTATCGAAGTTAAAATCTTCTCTTACAACCCTTATATTATTTGTTATATTCTTTTTTCGTATGAGGTTAAGAGCCAGATTGAAAACAGATGCAATCGCTCTGATTCTATGAGAATACTTGCATCTAATATAATCTTCACCCATTGTTACGTCTTTGACATAATTGTCCGATTCAACGCTCCAATGATTCCTAACTCCTGCAAAAAGTTCAAGTCCAATAAGTTCATTACTGGCTATTTTATTACTTACGAAACACGCCACTTCTTGGCTAAATTTACTATTTTTAACTCTGGTACGTTGTCTATGTACAGCGATAAGTGTCTGAATACCAGAGTTTCTCCATCTTTCATCCAAGTAATCAACATCTAATGGATAAATAGCGGTTCTACGAATCTCTATTCGTCCATGTGCTTTTTCAATTTGCTCAAAATCATAGTCAAAAGGTGAATATTGAACCATATGAATACATTCTTCAAGAAGTAGTTTTTGATTATTTTTTACTTGTGCTAAATAAATTCCACCCTTTGAATCTATACTTTCCAACAGTTGGGGGCAAGTATGCAGAGCATCAAAACTATAAGCGGATTCAATAGATTCTTGTCTTGTGAAATAATCTTGAACAACGGTCTTTTCTGAGTCTTTCGCTCCGTGATAAAATCCTATTACTTAACTGAATTGGTTTATTAAGATATACCCAGAGCAAACTTAGTCCAAATGGGATGTTGCATTTGTGCTTTTTGAATTGGGGTTAGGTTATTAATACCTTGATGTGGTCGATGGAAATTATATTCCATTTCCCATAATTTTAATTGATATTTTCGGTCTTCTGAATCGATAAACTGAATTTTATTAAACAAATTATCTTTATCAGTTCTGTTAGACCTTTCAATAAATCCATTTTTCCAAGGTTTCCCTTTCGGAATAAGAGCATGAATCCGCTCACCTTGTTCAACGGTTTTAGTAAACGTTGTTTTGTATGTTGAATGATAAGCGTATTTCATGGTAAAACACATGGCATTGTCTATAAAAGTTATGAAAAAGAGGGGAGGTTTTCTAATGACCTCTCATATACTTTGGCAATGGTTTTACGCTCAAAATTATCATGAATCTCAGAGTATTTAATTCTGGTTGACCGATGAATAATGGATATTTTGTATTCGTAGCCTTGATTTCCCTTGATTGCTGGTAAAGTTTGTATATCCATTTGAGTACGATGCTTTCCCACAGGGAGTTTTTGGGTTACTTGTACTTTGATGGGTTTTACTTTGTTGAGTTGAAGACGTTTTAATACCGTGTAAACATTACTTGGATTACTACAAATATGTTTACCACTCAACTTAAATGCAATTCTAATCTTACCATGATGACTCGTAATTAGGTTCTCTTGATAAGATTTAACAGCTGCCTCAAATTCAGGCATAATACGACTAATCACTGACTTACGAGAGCTAATAGCATCTAAGACAGTAGGGCGACTAATCCATTTGCTAATGGTTTTTCGGGTGACATTGAATTGATTAGCTAAATGCTCCTGCGTAAATTGACCTGTGGCATATAAATCTTTAACCATTTGTTTCTGTTTAGGAGTAAGGCTTGCGTTAGTATGTATTTTCATACCCTAAAATTAATAAATATATCAATAAAATGAGTATATATTAACAAACCAATTCACTTAGGTATTAGAAACAATAACACTTTCTAATAACTATTCCCTAAAACCTTTTTTAACTTACTTTTC
>JACMRQ010000103.1 GCA_014376355.1 Arcicella sp.
ATCTTTTAACATTATTACTTTTTTAGAAATATTCTGCACGTGATTGTTATTAATCTTTTCCTTTTTTAATCCTTTCTTGCCTGCTAATAGATTATGAGGAAATCCCATTGCTATAACGTTGTTTGTTAAGGCAATACATAAACATAAACTTGTGATAACAGTTAAATTTTTCATCGTTTGATACGTTCATTTGAGAGTTTAATAATCTATCTTTTTTTGTAAAAGTATTATTTGAATTATGTCGTAAAGATAAGTGTTTAATTAGGTACTATGCAATACACAATACATTAAATTTTATTAAAATCTGGATAAATGGTTCTTTGGATTGATAAGTGGTTGAGTTTTTTAATAAGATGCAGATTGAATGAAAAGGTTGCATGAATTAATATTTTTAATTTACTCTTAACCCCAATCAAAACTTCTTTGATAACATAAAAAAAGTTTTGATTCTCCTGATTAGTACACGAACCAACATTTTTGTTACAAATTTTTAAAAATATTTTTTCTATTAAAAATACCATGTTGCCTAATTTTAGCATAGCCTAAAAATTTTACGACTTAGAATAGTGACATTTAGGGCAATTGCCAACGTATAGTCTATCACGTACATGGGGTTGCAAATTCGAAAAAATGGACATAGCTTTCGGAAAATTAAGTTTCATAGCATAAATACCACTAAAAATTATTGTTCTTAGAAAAATCTAAACTTCTTGTACTTTGCAAGAGCAAAATTTTATGCAAACTATTCTTTCAAGATTAAATATTTCAGCCGTTAATCACGGCACAACTACTGGGCTACATTCTTGGGCATCCGAGAATCCAGAACTCATCGAATCTTTTTCTCCCGTTGATGGAAAGTTAATTGCAAAAGTTACTGAGACGACATTAGGGGATTATCAAAAAGTAATAGAAACTGCCAAAGAGGCTTTTAAAACTTGGAAAAATGTTCCAGCCCCTCACCGTGGTGAAATTGTCAGGCAAATGGGGGAGGCATTTCGCCAAAATAAAGAGGCTTTGGGACAGTTGGTCTCCTACGAAATGGGAAAAAGTTTACAAGAAGGTTTAGGCGAAGTGCAAGAGGTTATTGATATTTGTGACTTTGCGGTTGGACTTTCTCGACAACTCTACGGACTTACGATGCATTCTGAACGTCCTCAACATCGGATGTATGAGCAATATCATTCTTTAGGAATCGTAGGGATTATTTCAGCCTTCAATTTTCCCGTTGCTGTATGGTCGTGGAATGCCATGATTGCGTGGGTTTGTGGTGATGTATGCGTATGGAAACCTTCCGAAAAAACACCTTTAACAGGTATTGCTTGTCAGTATATTATTCAAGATGTATTACGGAAAAATGAAATTCCAGAGGGTGTTTCATGTTTAATATCAGGAGATTATAAAGTAGGCGAATGGCTGACGACCGATAAAAGAGTACCTTTAATCTCTGCTACGGGTTCAACTCGAATGGGCAAAATAATAGGTTCAGCGGTTGCTTCACGTGTGGGGAGAAGTTTGTTGGAATTGGGCGGAAATAACGCAATAATTATCACTGAAAATGCTGATTTAAACATCGCCATCGTAGCGGTCGTTTTTGGAGCAGTCGGAACGGCGGGGCAACGATGTACTTCCACAAGAAGGGTTATTATCCATGAATCTATGTATGAGACGGTGAAGGAAAGATTAGTGAAAGCCTACGGACAATTACGCATTGGAAATCCTTTAGACGAAAATAATCATGTAGGTCCTTTGATTGATCATAAAGCCGTAATTGCCTATGTTTCTGCCGCTCATGAAGTAAAAGAAGAAGGAGGTAGAATGTTAGTTAAGGAAGAAATTTTGGAAGGAAAAGGCTTTGAATCAGGTTGTTACGTGATGCCTTGTATTGGTGAAGTTAAGCCGAATTTCAAGATTGTGAAACAGGAAACTTTTGCTCCAATTTTGTATATCATGAAATATAAAACTTTGGAAGAAGCCATTGAAATTCAGAACAATGTACCACAAGGTTTATCATCTTCAATTTTTACGTTGAATATGAGAGAAGCCGAACAATTTTTATCAATTAATGGCTCGGATTGTGGCATTGCTAATGTTAATATTGGAACATCGGGAGCAGAAATTGGAGGTGCTTTTGGAGGAGAAAAAGACACAGGAGGAGGCAGAGAATCTGGTTCAGATGCTTGGAAAGCGTATATGAGACGACAAACCAATACAATTAATTACGGATCGCAATTGCCTTTGGCTCAAGGAATTAAGTTTGATTTTTAACATATATTCTTCAACAAATGAAAACACAAGAAACCATTACAAAATCCCTTATGGAGAAGCTCTGGGAGGGTTATTGCCAACGAGTTACCTATGCTCAACAATACGCCGATATGGTGAAATCTGAAGGTGGAAATGTAGTGAATGATCACTGTGCTTTCCGAACTTTTAATACCCACACAGGAGAACAACCTGCGGGAATTCGGGCAATTGAGGAGGTTTTAGAAGCCTTGGGTTATGAAAAAATTTCACCTTATAGTTTCCCTTCAAAACACTTAAACTCTTTCCATTATCAACATCCAACAAACATAAATTTCCCTAAGTTTTTTGTTACGCAATTAGAGGTAAAAGAGCTTTCGGAAGAAGCACAAAACTTGATAAATGAAGCGGTTAAAGATACACCAGATTTATTGGCTGGAGAATCTCGTCAACTCTTAGCAACGCTCAAACAAAACAAGGAACTTATTAGTGATGAAGCAGACAGATTGGTGGAAACGCTCGCAAAATTCTTCTCCCGTCCGTGGAAACCTGCTAAAAAGGAAACCATTTTGGCTTTGAATAAAGAATCCCAATTTGCCGCTTGGACATTACTCCACGGTAATTCTGTTAATCATTTCACGGCCTATATTAATCATCAAAATGTTCCTGCTTGGGGCGATATTGAACAAACAATGAAAGTTTTGAGTGAAGCAGGTATCCCAATAAAACCAGAAATTGAGGGTGTAAAAGGTTCTAAACTTCGCCAAAGTTCAACGCAGGCGATTGATGAAGATTGCCCAGTAATTGATTCAGATGGTTCACCCACTACACTTCGTTGGTCGTATGCCTATTATGAATTAGCAGAACGGGGTTATCTTGAAAATGATGGTCAGAAAGTTTGGTTTGATGGATTTTTAGGAGAACAAGCCACTAACCTATTTGAAATGACTAAGAGATAATGATTTTAGAAATCTTTAAGCCTTAAATTCCACAATTCTAACTTCAACTCAAAGATGCAAAATATTTTAATCATCGGAATGGGCAAAGTTGGCTCATTGGTAGCCACGCTTTTGTCTAAACGTTTTATCGTTAAAGGTTTGGATAAAAATAATCCTGCTACGGAATTGCCTTTCGAAGTTATAAAAGGTGATGTTTCGGATAAAATTTTATTGGAAAAACTGATTCCACAATTCGATACGGTGGTGTCTTGTATGCCTTATAATTTAAACTTAACAATTGCCCAAATTGCCTATCAATCGGGAAAACATTACTTTGATTTAACCGAAGATGTTCCTACGACCACTGCTATTCGAGAGATGGCGGCGAAAGGAAGTAAAGGTGTTTTGGCTCCTCAGTGCGGACTTGCCCCTGGACTTATCGGCATCGTAGGAGCGAATTTAGCCAATCGTTTTACTAAACTCCGTGACATTGAATTGCGAGTTGGGGCTTTACCAAAATATCCGAATGGTTTGCTGGGATATTCCTTCACATGGTCGCCTGCGGGAGTAATTAATGAATATTTGAATGATTGTGAGGTGATTCATAACGGCGAAAAGAAATTAGTTTCTGCCCTTGATGGAATCGAATATATTAACATCGAAGGCAATGAATTTGAAGCATTTAGTACTTCGGGTGGACTTGGAACCATGTGCGAAACCTACGAAGGACGAGTAGATACGCTCAATTACAAAACCATTCGTTACCCTGGACACGGCAAACTGATGAAGTTTTTACTGTATGAATTAATTTTGAAAAATAAACGAGAACTCATTGAAGAAATTTTAACTCAAGCTAAACCACCCGTTCAAGAGGATGTTGTTTATGTGTATGCAGTTGTGGAAGGTTGGAAAGGTGAATCGTTGGAAAGAGAAGAGTTTTATCGTGCTTATTCTCCTAAAATTATTGATGGAAAGCATTGGAGAGCTATTTCATGGACAACAGCAGCCTCTATTGTTGCAGTTGTTGAAATGGTAGCGGATGGAAAATTACCCCAAAATGGATTTATAAAACAAGAAGATATCGTATTTGAGAAGTTTTTAGAAACGGAAACGGGAAAGTTTTTTTTGTGAGATAAAATAGACTGCAGATTTTATTATTGTATTTTAATCTTAGGTAGTAATACAGTATAAAAATAGCTGATATTTCAACTTCCCGAAAGTTTTAGAACTTTCGGGAAGTTGGTAATTCTAAATTTGGTTGCTGGATTGGTAATTATTATCCTTAAAGTTCATGATTTGTTTTATTACTGAATCACAAGATTACTATTCATCCGCAAAACCTTCTGATTTTCAATTAATATCTTAGTTCCAATTGCAATCGTTACTGGTGCATTAATTACACATTCACCATTAATGATTGGTCTTATTGCTATAATGCTTCCCGTTAAGGAGTTGGAAGGCGGAATGGTATTATTGCTCCAATTGGCAGGATTTGTCCAGTTGCCATTGCCAATAAATGTATATTGAATTGGCCCATTTGATTGAACTCTGGAAACATTCCCACCGTAAAAATTCGTGACAAAAAGTTCTCCGTTTTCGGTTTCTCCAAAGTCTGAAATACCAGTTGGAAACATTGCTTGAATCGTAGTATTATAATTGTAGACAAGTGAATCAAACTTTATTTTAAATAAATTTCCTGTATTAAAATCAACTCCCAAGTAATACCCTTTCATTGAAATATACGTTTCGCCTCGATAGACTGTACCGCCAATAACCGAAGAACCCACACTTGGATTTGCATAGGCATATACAGGAAATCTATAATTTGAAATAGCTCCGCACCCCGTTGTGTTGTAAGGACTGTTTCCTTCATAACACCGCCAACCATAGTTTGTCGCCAAAGAATCTCTGTGACTACGATTGATTTCTTCAAAGGCATTTTGCCCCACATCGCCAATCCACATATCGCCCGTAAGTCGGTCAAAATTCCAACGAAAAGGATTCCTTAAACCATAAGCCAACACTTCGTTTCCAAAAGGATTGGTTGCTGGAATAGAGTAATAAGGTGCTGTATTTGAATTATTTACATTAAAACGAAGCATTTTTCCAAGCAGTACACTGGTATTTTGAGCATTATTTGAAGGGTCGCCGCCACTACCTCCATCACCTGTTGAGAGATATAAAAAACCATCCTTTCCAAAACGTAAAGTGCCTCCATTATGGTTAGTATAAGTCGGATGAGGAATAGTAATAAGAATCTTTTTAGAGGAAGCATTTGCAAGATTTGTATCTGTGCTACTGACCTGATAGCGAGCTAATTCTAAGTCGTTTGAGCTATTTGTATAAAAGACAAAAAATAGTCCATTCGATTTATACTGCGGATGAAAACACAAACTCAATAAACCGCCTTCTCCACCAGTTTGAATGCCAGTGATTGATAAAAAAGTACCTAATGAAGCAAAGTTTTTATCAAAGACTTTGATTTCACCCGTTTTTTGGGGAATAAAAATTCGCTTTGAACCATCACCTGCATTGACGACCTGCATGGGTTGCGACAGTCCTGTGATTACTTGGGTTAATGAAATAGTCGGCTGAGCAAAAATTAGGTGGCTTGACAGCAAAAAGAGGAGGATGTCGACCTTTTTCATAGCAAGATTATGTGTTAAAAGATAAAATCAAACTTACCAAATATCATTGGAATTGTATATTCCGATTACTCATTTATCTCTAAAAAAATAAGGTCGTTGAATTGTGTTCAACGACCTTATTTTGATTGAGTTATCTATCTGATTTTAGCGAAATACACTTATTAATATGACACTAAATAACAATCAATTTGTGAATTTTACACATATAAAAATACAAAATTACTTTATGTTCAGCATTGTATTAAAGGCATTACCGCATCCTTAATTTTTTAGCGACGCCATATCAATAACGAAACGATATTTTACATCACTTTTTACCATTCTATCATAAGCCTCATTAATGTCCTGCATTTTTATTAATTCAATTTCAGAAACAATATTGTGCTCTCCACAAAAGTCAAGCATTTCCTGTGTTTCAGCTATTCCACCTATTAGCGAACCTGCAACTGACTTTCTTCCCAAAATCAATGGAACGGTATTTAAAATAGGCTCAAGTCCACCCAAGTACCCAACCAAAACCAGAGTGCCATCAATGCTTAATGTGGTAACGTAGGGATTAACATCGTGTACGTAAGGAACAGTGTCAATAATTAAATCGAATTTTCCTTTTACCGACTTCATTTGTGTTGCATCTGTAGAAATAATTACTTCGTCTGCTCCTAATTCTTTAGCATCTGCTATTTTTTCTTCCGTCCTTGAGAATAGTGTAACTGTGGCTCCCAAACCTTTTGCTAATTTTATGGCCATGTGTCCTAATCCACCTAAACCCACGACGGCAACTTTACTACCTTCTTTCACATTCCAGTGTTTTAATGGTGACCAAGTGGTAATTCCAGCACAAAGTAACGGGGCAACAGCTGCTAAATCTAGATTTGAAGGCACTTTCAATACAAAGTGTTCTTCCACTACTATTTTTTCGGAATATCCACCAAAAGTATGACCTCCTAAATGTTTATCTTTACCGTTGTAAGTCCCTGTAGATCCTGTTAAGCAATATTGCTCCAAATCTTTTTTACAGCTATCGCAAGTTCTGCAAGAGTCTACTAAACAGCCAACACCAGCCAAATCACCTACTTTGAATCTGGTTACTTCACTTCCTATATTTGTTATTTTTCCCACAATTTCATGACCAGGAACGGAAGGGTATAAACTTCCACCCCAATCATTATTTGCCGTATGTAAATCGGAATGGCAAACTCCGCAATATAGAATTTCTATTTCAATATCATTTGCCGTTAAAGTTCTTCTTTCAATGGTCATTTCTTTCAAATTATCCGTTGGAGAATTTGTTCCAAATGCTTTTGTGTGTGTTGAGTTCATTTTTATTTTTTTAATTAAATTGATTTTGTGTACTATTACATACCTTCACTAATAGCAACGAGTGTATATAACTTAATCGTTCACTTGTCATCAGAAAAAACTTATTAGTTTACTTGTTAGCAATGAGGACGCTGACAGCAACAAGAGAACAAATTAATATTACTAAAGTGGCAAAATCGTATGGACACATAATATACGCCCTCATTCTCATAATTGGTGCGTATGCTATACACCCCTACATAATATCAGACAATTTATTCCAACTACTTATGCCTATTTAAAAGGTTTTAAAGATAAAACTGAGTTTATATTTCCTTTCTTAAGAAAAATATTGTTGAAATGCTGTATGATATTTTTAGTGAAATTTCATAAAATAATAGAAAAACTATATTTTTTGAAGATGAATTTGTCGTCTTTTTCGAGCTAAATTAAATTGTTTATAAACTTTGGATAAAAATTGTGTAGATATAAAAATACTCCGTATTGTAAGTTTATACTTATTCAAACATGATAATTACTCAGAATTTTATATAAACTCCAGACTATTATGCAAATAATTTTTAAAACCATCGTAGGTAGTCAAGCTTATGGAACAAATACAGTTGGGTCGGATACCGATTTTAAGGGCGTATATGTACAGTCCACTCGTGAATTGTTGGGGTTCAATTATAAGGAACAAATTGAGGTATCGAAAGATGAATGTTATTATGAGATTAGGCGCTTTTTGCAATTGCTTAAATCTGCCAATCCTACGATGTTAGAATTGCTTTTTATGCCCGAAGATTGTATTATCGAAAAACATCCAGCGTTTGATTTAATTTTGAAACATCGAGATAAATTCTTGACTAAGAAGTGTTTGCATTCTTTTGGTGGTTATGCTGTTGCTCAAATTAAGAAGGCAAAAGGTCTGAATAAAAAGATGAATTGGGAGAAAGAAAGGATGGTGAGAAAGTCTATAATCGATTTTTGTTTTGTTTATCAAAATGGTAAAACATTGTCCTTGGAAACTTTTTTAATAGAAAATAACTTAGACGAAAAACGATGTGGATTAGTCAATTTGGCTCATTTTAAAGATTGTTACGCTTTATACTATGATATTTCTAAACAATGGAGTTACAGAGGAATTATGGCTGAAAATGGCGATGATGTTAGGCTCAGTTCTGTGCCGAAAGGGGAGAAGGATTTGACGATTTTGTATTTTAACAAGGAAGGATATTCAAGCCATTGTAAGGATTTTATGCAATATACTGATTGGTTAAAAAACCGTAATACGCAACGCTACGTGGATATTGAGACGCACGGACAACAAATTGATGGTAAAAATCTTTTGCATTGTCAGCGATTGTTGGACATGGCTTTGGAGATTGCCGAACAAAAAGTCATCATTGTCAGACGACCAAATGCCCAAGATTTATTGAAAATTCGCAAAGGAGAAATTAATTTAGAGAACTTTATTAAAAAAGCCGAACAAGATATTGAAAAGCTTAATGATTATTTTAAAAGTAGTGATTTGCCTAATGATGTGGAGGAAGATTTTGTGAATGGATTGTTGTTGGAGGTAAGGAAAATGGTTGAGGAGCACAGGAACAATGTAAAAAAGGAGTAAAGGAGCAGTGGGTTAAAGTGAGAAAGAAAGTTATATTATGAAAATTCTTAGTTCCTTAAAATAAATCAAATGAAAAAAATCCTAATCCTACGTGGACTCCCAGCAAGTGGAAAGTCCACGTATGCTAAAAATTTATTAACTCAAAATCCACACGCTTGGAAACGTTTGAATAAAGACGAACTCCGTGCGATGTTAGATAATTCTGTACATTCTAAAACTAACGAAAAATTTATCGAAAATGTCCGTGATATGATGCTCGTGGAGGCTTTGAAAGAGGGTAAAAATGTTGTAATTGATGATACAAATCTTTCAGAAAGACCCGTAGAGCGAATAAAACAGGTTGTTCAAAAATATATTACAGATTCAGGTGAAACAGTAAATGTTGAGATAAAAGACATAGAAACGTCATTGGAAGAGTGTTTGGAACGAGACAAGAAACGGGAGAAAAAAGTGGGCGAAAGTGTTATTATGCGAATGTATAAGCAACATATTTTGAAAGATGAACGTGGACCACATTATCAAGAACAAGATGATACATTGCCCGCTGCCATTCTCTGCGATTTGGATGGAACTTTAGCAATTCTCCACGACCGAAGTCCTTTTGATGCCAAACGTTGTGAGACGGATTTATTGAATATTCCCATAGCTGAAATTCTAAAAACGTACCATCAAAGAAGCGTAAAAATAATCTTGATGTCGGGGCGAGAAGATACTGCAAGGATTCAGACAATGAATTGGTTGTCCTACAATAAAATTCCTTACAATGCTTTGTATATGCGTACTTCGGGAGATATGCGGAAAGATGCTATTGTAAAAAAAGAATTGTATGTAAAACACATCAAAGGACAATTTTTCGTACAATTCGTATTGGATGACCGCAATCAAGTAGTCGATTTATGGCGCTTGGAGCTTGGACTTCCTTGTTTGCAGGTTAATTATGGCGATTTTTGAGTTGATTATTGATGAGTTGAAACTGCTTTTCAGAATCAAAATCATTTTAATTAATGATTGAAATTACATTCCTTTTGGCAAATCAAACACAGTAACTTTCATACGTTCTTTCGTGATTTTGTCATTGGCAATTTGCAAATTCGCACTAATTCTTGATGCACTCGGTGAAGACTGTAAAACACCCGTTTTAATATAATCCAAAGCTGATTTAAGACATGCTTCTGTTGGGTCGCCTAAATCGTGCGTAACATCGTCACTTTGAACTTTATCAACAGAAAATCCTTGAAAAAAATCATTAAATCCAACTGAATTTATATTTTTAACCGCTACTGGAAAAACGTAACTATTCATCACTGGCAGGGCATAGTATCCTACAGGTTTTCCGTGCGTAGTATTTCCAATTAATTTTACTGTCATAACTGGTTTAAGTCCGTTGATAAGTTCTTCACTTGCCGAGGCTGTTCCTTTATTTACTATGATGGATACTCTGCTCAATTTCAGTCCATTAACTAAATCCTTGAAATTATCTGTACTATTATACTGTGAATATTTTTTGTTATGAACTGAACTTACAAACACCTTTCCAACGGCTGAGGCTGGAGCAATTAAGCTGCCTAAATAGCTCGAAACTGAACCATATCCACCGCCATTATATCTTAAATCAAGTACTAATTCTGTTACGTTTTTAGCTTTAAAATCAGCAAAAACTTTGTCTAATTCATCCATGGTTGCTTTGCCACTATTTGCTCCCAGAAATGAATCAAAAGCAAAATATCCTACATTATTTCCATTGATTGTAAACACATTTGAATTCATTACATAATCAGATTTATACGCAGCCGAAGTCAATATAGTCGTCTGCTGTGTGCCATCTGGTTTCTGGAAAATTATTGTTTGCAAAGCCTTTTTTAACTCAGTATTTAATTGATTAATGTTGGCATACGTAGCATCAACGCCGTTAAATTTCAAAACTTTCCATCCTCGTTTCACCCCTTGTATTCCTGCCGAAGATTGAGAATAGACTAATTTTACTCTTAAATCTGCATCCGCCACAAAACCATATTCAGCTCCTGTATTGGAACTGTTTCCGCTTGCCACATTATCCCAAACGCTTTTATCAATTACAAAACTCCAACGGTCTTGATATTTTCCATTTACGAAAGGGCTGTACGTTCTTACTTTTTTCATCACCGAATCCGCAGTTGGATAGCTCAAAGGCTTAAAAATGCTGGCGGCAGGCAAATTATCTGACCATAAATAAATGTCTTGCGAGTAGGCATACACACTGTCACGAAGGTCGGGCGTGGCAGACATTAGTTGATTTACTGCATCAGTATTTTTTTTGCAAGATGCCAAGCCCACAAAACTTATGAAGACAATAGTAAAAAATTTAGTTTTATATGACATGGTTTTTTATTTATATAAAATTAATCTTCATATAAACGTAATGATATAGGGATTAGGTTTATATTTTTCAAAAAATATTTTTCAACTCAATTATCAAGTTCTTAAAACCAAAAATTTATGCAGCAAAATAGAATAAGTTGAGGTATAAGGACAGCTAATCCAAAAATGCTAATGCCAATCAAAAGAGCTTTTTTGATTGGCATTTTGATAATCAATTCTTAATGAATTTGCTCCGTAGCTTTTATTATGGTTTTCTATCAATCCAAATTCAGTAAATATTTATTTCTTTTTTAAAGTAATTACGACTGCTCCATCTTTAGCTTCTGCTCCATATCTTATAATGGCTTTTTCACCTTTGTAAACTTCCAATTTTTCAATGTCTTTTGGGTCAATTCCTTTTAACTCAATTTCACTAATCCTTTTTCCGTTCATCCAATAAATCAAGTTTTTTGTATTAGACTTGTTGTGATTTGATAGTCAGATAGTTATGTTAATTGATGGTTATTTTGGATAACTTTACTTTTAAAAACGGGATGCTAAATCATAAAATTGTCAAGAGTGAACGTCAATGGAAATCAGTTGTGGGTGTTTCA
>JACMRQ010000104.1 GCA_014376355.1 Arcicella sp.
CCGAAATCGTAAATCTTACAGGAATTAGTATTTCGAGTGTCAAACGGTATAAAAAAATAATCCAACTAATCATTTAGGTTTAAAAGTGAATTTTTCGCAGATTTGGAAGAAGAACCTCAAAATTGGTTGCAACCTAAGAAAGCACCTAAGGATTCATTTCCTTGCGTGTCAGGATGTAGAGGCAAGTTTTGAAGGAGTAATGAATTAAAATTAATAATATTTGGCAATTTTAAGACGAAATGATTTCATTTGTAAAAAATTGAATAAATGATAAACTTTGGTCATATTGTTTTTTTTGAAGTTGCCAAACTATTAAGTTTTTCAAGAGCTTCCGAAACGCTCTATATTTCACAGCCATCGGTTAGCAAGCATATAAAAAACCTTGAAATTCAATATGGTGTCGCATTATTTGAGCGGAAAGGTTCAACCATTACGCTTACCGAAGAGGGACAAATTATTTTTAAGTATTTGTCAAAAGCTGTTGAAATCAATAGTTTATTAGAATTTGATATTTCTACTTTAAAAAATACTGCCAATGCCCGAGGCTCTTTAGTGATTGGTGCCAGTACAACCGTTGCATTATATTTAATGCCGAAAATATTATCACGTTTTCATCACAATTATCCTGAAATCAAACTTAGGCTAATCAATCGAAATTCCGAAAACATACTAAAAGCCCTTCTGAATCATGAAATTGACTTTGGTATCATTGAAGGAAAAAATAAGACTACACTCGCCAATTATAAGTTTTTTATGAAAGATGAAATCGTTGCGGTGTGTTCTTCAACGAGTAGTTTGGCAAAAATACAAGAACTTCCATTAGTAGAATTAGTTAAAATACCCATTGCACTTCGAGAAAATGGCTCCGGAACGTTAGCCGTATTGGCTACTGCTTTAGAAAAATTTGACCTCAAACTTAGCGACCTCAATACCCAAGGAATTATAGGAGGAACGGAGGCACTCAAAAATTTCATTTTAGAATTTGATTGTATTTGCTTTCTGCCCACAATTTCAGTGGCAAAACAAATTAACAATGGTGAATTAGTCAAAATCAATTTTCCTGAATTAGAGATTCATAGAGAATTTTATTTTGTACAACGCCAAGGAGAAGAAAACAACAAATTAGTTAGGTTATTTATCAAGCACGCTAATATTACTATTTAAAATCGTTATACCGTATAACTTTTTAGAATTCGCTTTCTTTCATTAAGCCATTAGTTTTGCAAAAAAACTTCAATGAAAGTCATAGCCTCTCAAAGCCATATTTCTTATTTGCAATGCCATGCTTGCAAAAAAGCATATTCTCCAACAGAAATTGCCAGTATTTCCACTTGCTGCGGTCGTCCACTCATTGCACGATATGAGTTTAATGATTATTTCCCAAAAAACGCTTTGGTAAGCAGACCTGCCACCATGTGGCGTTATGCAGAAATGTTACCTTTACTCGACATTAAAAATCGGGTAAGTCTGGGAGAAGGCTTTACCCCCATTTTGAAACTTCAAAAACTAGCAACCAAGTACAGTTACCGTAATCTTTCAATGAAAGACGAATCGTATAACCCAACGGGTTCGTTTAAAGCAAGAGGTTTAAGCATGGCCATTTCAAAAGCAAAAGAATTTGGCGTACAATCATGTATTATACCCACCGCAGGAAATGCAGGCGGTGCCATGGCGGCCTATTGTGCTTCAGCAGGTATTGAAGCCACGGTTGTTATGCCAACCCACACACCAAAAATTTTTAAAGACGAATGTGAGTTATTTGGAGCAAAACTAATTTTGGTGAATGGTTTGATTAGCGATTGTGGGAAAAAAGTGGCTGAAATGAAAAAAAGTGGCAGTTACTTTGATGTATCCACCATCAAAGAGCCCTACAGAATTGAAGGCAAAAAGACCATGGGTTATGAAATTGCCGAACAATTGAACTGGCAATTACCGGATGTGATTATTTACCCTGCTGGAGGCGGAACGGGTCTTATTGGCATTTGGAAGGCATTTCAAGAAATGATAGAACTTGGTTGGATTGATGCTAAAAAACTACCAAGAATGATAGTCGTTCAAGCAGAAAATTGTTGTCCCGTAGTGGATACTTGGAATAAAAAACAACCGAATTGCTTACAATACGTTGGCAAACCATCCATTGCCAATGGACTGGCTGTACCAAATCCGTTTGCAGAAAATATGATGATAGAAGTATTACGAGATTCGGGTGGCATAGCTATTTCGGTTTCTGACCAAGAAATGATAATGGGAGTAAAAGAAATAGCAAAAGCAGAAGGATTATTGATTTCTCCAGAAGGTGCAGCTACGTGGATTGCCCTACAAAAACTTCATGAAGTAGGGATAATAAGCGAGTCAGAAGAAATTTTGTTACTCAATACCGGAAGTGGCTATAAATATCTCGAAAATATTGTGTAGTGAATATTCCGATGAAATTGGTTCTTCGTCAATTTTGGTGAAAGACTTTTGGTAAATAAAAAAGACTGTTCAATTCAGAATATTAATACACTACAATTCCTTCTATTTAGCTAAATTTTAAATCATAAAAATTTTCTTGAGGTTGGGTATAAATAGCTTTTCACCAAAATTGACGAAGAACCATGAAATTGAGCAGGTACTAACGATTTAAATTGGTTCTTCGTCAATTTTGGTGAAAAATTATCACTCATGTAAAATCGTAGATGCTTAAATTCTCGTGTTTCTTTTTCATTTGTGAGTTGGCAGGTTTTTGATAAAAATTTATTTTCTAAAATTGCTTTATCAAATACTTTTCACCAAAATTGACGAAGAACCTCATCTGGTTCTTCATCAATTTTGGTGAAACATTAATTTCCCTTTAAAATCATAGATGCTTAAATTCTCTTATTTCCCCTTTATATCTAAATTAGAAGATGTTTTTAAAATTTTATTTTCTAAAATTGCTTTAGCAAATACTTTTCACCAAAATTGACGAAGAACCCCTTTGGCTCCAATGACCAAAGTGTCGTGTTGCCTGAACTAACCACTATGACTTCTTGTTAAACGATATAGTCCTTATGAAATAAGCAATGGAGTATTTACTTTTGCAAAGTTATTGATAATTATTATTTCATTCTTTCTTTAAACAATCAATACAGGGCATTTTCATAAAGAGGTTTAACTTGTTGAAAAGCAACGCATTGCGTATTTTCTATCGAAGTTACACTCCTCTCTAACGACCCTAAGATTATTGGTTATATTTTTTCTTCTGAGTAAATTAACGGCTACATTAAATACCGAAGCAATGGCTCTACTTCTGTTGGTTTTATAACATTTAAGGTGGTCTTCCCCTAAATTGACATCCTTGACGAAATTGTCCGACTCAACACTCCAATGATTACGAACTGCTCTGTAAAGTTCGTTTCCAGATATTTCATTAGTGAGGGTTTTATTACTCACAAAATAGACTATTTCTTGGCTAATTTTACGGTCTTTTGTTCGTTCTCTTTTGCGATAAATTGCCACAAGTGTCTCAATACCAGAGTCTTGCCATCTTTCATCTAATGTTGCTACTTCCAGCGGGTAAAGTCCTGCTATTCGATGTTCTATCCTGCCATGAGCTTTTTCTACGTCTTCAAAATCATACTTGAAGGGCAGATTTTGAACCATGTGTTGGCATTCTTCAAATAACTCTTTTTGATTTTTTTTAATTTGAGCTAAATAAATTCCCCCCTTATTTTCAACCGCTTCCAGTAAAGTAGGACACGTATGGAGGGCATCAAAACTATAAGCACCAGTCAAAGTATCTTGACCTTGGAAATATTGCTGAACAATCGTTTTTTCAGATTCTTTTTTTCCTGAGTAGAATCCAATAATTTGGCTCTCTAAATCTTCATGACTAACCATTTTTACTACGTTCTCCCCCCGTTTATCTCCCGAAACCCCATCGATAGTTCCCCGCAATTCTTTCCCATCAACCGCAAGCCAAAGCCCTTCAATTTGCTCGGTTTGAATATCAAAATAAGTAGTATTTATCTTGTTAAAAGTCTCATAATCAATGCTTTCCAAAATTCTGCCCAACTGAACATAGGAGACACATCTCTTCGCCCGAAAGTCTGTATCTATCACCATTAATTCATGTTCTTTTACCATTCTTCGATGAAGCATCGCTAAACTTACATGACCTGTACAACGAAGTAAGGACATCAAAAAACTCGTTAGTACAAAGGCTAAATTATGTCTTCGCCCTCGACAATCTCGATTATCTGTAAGTCTATTTTGTAATTCTTCAAAATACCTTTTAACTTCGTTTAAAGAACGGTTCTCCGTTTTTTGGGGGAGTGGGTGATGGTCATTTGCATTTTACTTGGTCCTAAAAATTACAAAGGTCGCTCATTTCCCCGTTTTATGAAAATGCCCTGACAATCAATAGAAATTATGAAAAAATTACTTTTCTTCTTTATCTTATCTTTTTTATTCAGTTGTAAACAGGATGTTGCTGATGAGAATAATTATCCTTCTATTCCTCCAGATAGCGGACCAATAGCGATGTCCGGTCAGGATAGGGTATACACTGCTGATCAAAGCTCTAATACCGTTTCGGTTATAGACCCTTCCACTGATAAGCTGTTGGGTGTGATCCGCTTTGGTACCGGCCGTCCACAGGATTTTAGTCCATTGTATGATAAGGAAGCCAATGTACATGGCATGGGCATTTCCCCCGACCAGCATACGTTAGGTGTTGTGTCCACGCTTACCAACTCTGTAAGCTTTGTTAACCTGACAACAAATAAAATAAAGGGTAAAGTGTATGTCGGCAGAAATCCGCATGAAGGTTTTTTTACACCTGATGGCAAACAGTTTTGGGTAACGGTAAGGGGTGAAGACTATACATCGGTGATTGATGTGAGTAAGATGCAGGAAATAAGACGAATTGAAACGGCTAAAGGGCCTGGGATGGTCGTTTTTCGTCCGGATGGGAAAGTGGCTTTTATTAACCACTCCTTTACTGCCGAATTAGATGCGGTAGATACGAAGAACTATAATATCATTAAACGTATACCAGTGGTAACACCTTTTTCTCCCAACCTTGCCGCCACATCCGACGGTCAACAGGTATGGCTGACTCATAAGGATGAAGGTAAGGTAACAGTTGTCAATGCACAGACCTTTGTAATAGAAGGTGTGATAGAAACCGGCACGGGCACAAATCATGTAAACTTTTCTGGCACTGGCGGCGGCACCCGCTATAGCGGTAGCGCAGCTGGGGACTTTGCCTATGTTACCGTAGGGGGTGAAAATGCAGTAAAGGTGTACAACCGTAGCAGGCAGTTGGTAGCTACTATTCCAGTTGGTCTGAATCCACATGGTGTATGGCCTTCTGGCGATGGCAGTAAACTATATATAGGATTAGAAAACGGGGATGCAGTGGATGTGATTGAAACCAAAACCAATACCAAAATAAAACAGATTGCGAGTGGTCAGGCACCCCAGGCACTAGTTTACGCTGTTAAGGCTGTCAGCAGCGGCGATGGAATGGCAAATCTGGAAAGCTATATTCCCACGATGCCCCTTAATTTCAGGCTAACACCTGGTGGCGCACCTCCGGTTCCGGGAGTGGGCGGCGGCGCCACAGTACGAACCATAGAAGGAATTGATGAACTGGTGCTATCCTTAAAAAAGCTACAGCCGCAAACTGGCTACACACTTTATTTATCGGATCAGAAAACAGCGGCTATTAATCCTGAAGCAGTAATGGCTTTTACATCAGATGAAAAGGGAAGCGTTGATGTTAATGTCTATTACCAGATAAAGTTACGGCTAACAGGAAGATACTTTTTGGTGTTGCAAGGAGATAAAAACCCAGCAGGGACAATAGTGCTGGCAATGCCATGATAAAAGATTATTATATCTTGGCTCAACCCTTAAATTGGAGTGCATCAAAAAGTGTGGGGCAAATGATGTTTTATTTTTTCAACATCAGAGAATCTGAGTTTGAGGGGCTACCTCAAAATGATTCTCCTAAAATATAAATGTACTTGCCCCACACTTTTTGATGCGCTCCAATTTAAGGGTTGAGCCAAGATATAATAATCTTTTATCATGGCATTGCCAGCACAATTGTCCCTGCTGGGTTTTTATCTCCTTGCAACACCAAAAAGTATCTTCCTGTTAGCCGTAACTTTATCTGGTAATAG
>JACMRQ010000105.1 GCA_014376355.1 Arcicella sp.
AGGCCCTCTTAAATCATCCAACATATTCAAATGATAGGACTCGCCGTCAGTATTTATGTCATAATAAGAATTTTTAAAAATTATTACGTTTTTAGAATTTCGATATTCTTGAGTGGCAGAATTAGTCAGAAGTTTCAGCATTGAATAAGGAGCATTGTATCCAACATAATTATTAGTAATAAAAATATCATTTGCTACTAAATTTACATATAATCTATACCGTGAGTCGGTAATATTAGCAGGATTATTATATATCGAATTAGTACCCGCATAATTACTGCCAGAAATCCCAAGCCATTGTTGGGCTTGCGTTTTGAAGGTAGTGAAAACTAAAACGATGGTGGCGGTGGAAATATGTAATATTAATTTTGAGGTATGCACGGTAGCTATTTTTCATAAGAAGGATTGGTGAACTTTGTGTAAACATTGATATTTTTATTTCTACAACTTTTGATTGTCAAAACGTAAACACAATTTAATTTTATATACGAATTAATGATAGCCGTTATTACCCAGTCACTTCAATAATTATAAAGCGGTTATCCACAACAGTTATATTTTTTATTGAAATAGTTATATTAAAAGATTAGCGAAATAATTTAACAGTATTTTTTTAAGAAAAATCATTAGAACCATCAATTAAAATAATAAATTTGCATACTACTATTAATTATTATCTAAAGTTACGGTAAACCAAAATATAATTGGTTAATGGTTGAAATAGGCTTTGAAAATTTCTTGAAATTGCCTAAAAAAAGAATTTAATTTGGTATTAACAAATTTTAAAATATACCTCTTGATAAAATCTTGACCATTTATCAAAGAGGGAATTAAATCGTATGAAAAGAATTGCAGTATTTACCTCTGGTGGAGATGCCCCAGGCATGAACGCTTGTATAAGAGCCGTTGTGAGAGGAGGACTTCATCATGGAGTTGAGATTTTTGGAATTATTAGGGGGTATAATGGCATGATTAAGGGTGATATTATACCGCTAAATTCTCAATCAGTTAGTAATATTATTCAACGGGGAGGAACAATCTTGAAATCAGCTCGTAGTAAAGAGTTTATGACTCCTGAGGGGCGTAAAAAGGGGTATGAACAACTAAAATCGCACGGAATTGAAGGTTTGGTTGCCATTGGTGGAAACGGTACTTTCACTGGTGCGGAAATTTTTTTCAATGAATTCCAAATTCCAACGGTTGGAGCTCCAGGGACAATTGATAATGATCTTTTTGGAACGGATTATACGATAGGATACGATACTGCCGTTAACACCGCCTTGGATGCTATTGACAAAATTAGAGATACTGCCGATTCGCACGATAGAATTTTCTTTATTGAAGTGATGGGGCGTGATTCGGGTTACATTGCCGTTCAATCGGGTATTTCGGGAGGAGCAGAATCTATTCTAATTCCAGAAGAAAGACAGACAATTGATGATATAGTGGCCACCTTAAAAGCAGGTTTTGCCAAGAAAAAATCTTCATCAATCGTGGTGGTTGCCGAAGGTGACGAAGAAGGGCATGCGGCTAAGATTGCGGAAAAAATAAAGAATACGATTGATGTTCCAGTTGATATTCGAGTAACCAATTTAGGACATATTCAAAGAGGTGGAAGTCCAAGTGCTTTTGATAGAATTTTGGCAAGTAGATTGGGTCTTGGAGCTTTGGAAGGACTTTTAGCGGGACATAATAACGAAATGGCAGGCATTGTTAATGACCAGTTGGTTTATACAGCTTTCCATGATACAATCACAAAAAAGAAAGAAATTAATCCCGATTTATTGAGAATTTCTGGAATTTTGAGTAAATAACTGGAGGAGAAAGGAACAAAAGAAGAAGCGGAGGAAAAACTTTTCTCCGCTTCTTCTTTTGTTAGCAATAACCCAAAACCTTATAAACTACAAATCCTATCCATTCATGAACAAGGTCGTAGGTGTCTAACATATTCAATTCTCTGGGAATCAGTAAATTATCAATTGTAAAATTTCTTGCCGTTGATTTGAAAGCCGTTGGAAAAGGTGTTACTTTTATTCCTGCTTTCAAAAAACATTCCTCAGCACGTCTCATGTGGAAAGCTGAGGTAAAAAGGATAAATCTGTTTCCATATTCTGGATTATTCTTTAAAATTTCGGATGAATTTAGTGCATTTTCACGAGTATTTTTTGCCTTTCTTTCCAAAATAATATCTTCTTTTCTGATGCCTAATTCTTCCATTAGTTGAGCTACTTTCATCGTTTCATCCGCAGTGTCTTGTCGAATGAGTTTTATGTCAGTGCTCCCCCCTGAAATCAAAATTTTCTTCAACTTGCCCATTTTGTAAAGTCGTAAAGGTTGGATAAAACGATCGGCTGTTTTATCGGCAAATATTTGATTTTCAGTTGCTTGTTTATTAGTAATCATGCCGCCTGTCAGGATAATTCCAACATCGAAAGGCTGAGAAATTGTGTCAGGAGAAATAGGCGGGACTTCCCACCATAGCAGAGCTTCATTTACTAAAAAACCGTTTCCGAAGATAAAAATTAGGCTAATTGAGGTGAGGATACTACGTTTTTTTACTTTGTGATTTTTGCTAAAAAGAGAAAAAAATAAACCCATTAAAATGATTGACAAGGGCATCAATATGTAGAAAAGAACTTTGGAGAGAAAATAAAACATGATGAAAGGTTTAGGTTGAATTTCCAGATATGAGATATGTAGCGTAAATTGCCATACATTTAGCTTAAATAATATACAAAAGTATGACAAATTCGTTTAAAGATGGTCATAAAATAAATTTCGAAATTTACAATATAATTATGAAACTACCCATGAAGTTTTTGCCATTTTTATTACTATTAATTTCTTCAATAAATCTTTTTTCTCAAACAAAAGAAGGCTTTTCGATTCATGGAAAAGTTCGAGGAATTAAAGATACTACGGTCTTCTTGGCTCACTACTTTGGTTATAATCAGCAAGTTATAAAAGATACAGCTAAAGTGGATGCTCAGGGAAACTTTCATTTTGTGGGTAATAAAACGCTTCCAGAAGGTTTATATTTGGTGTCTTTGCCAAAAAGTAAATACATGGATATCATTATCGGGAATCAAGAATTTTCTTTTGAAACGGATACTGCCAATCTCATTACCAAGATGAAAATTACAGGCTCAAAAGAAAATGAAACTTTCTTTAAATTTCAGCAAGATATGGCAGCTAAATTTGAGGAAATGAAAGTTTTGGAAATAGAAAAAAAGACAGGAAATTCGATGTTAGTGGGGGGCAAAATTAAAAAATTACAAATTGACATTTTACAGTATCAAAAAGAATGGTTAAAAACAACGGAAGGGATGTTTGTTAATAAATTGATTAGAGCTTCGCAAGATCCTGAAATTCCTCCTTTTGGAAGACCATTAATTACGAAAGCTGATTCAACAGCCTATTACCAATATCAATTCAACTATTACAAAAATCACTTTTGGGATAATATTGATTTGACTGATGACCGTTTGATGAGAACGCCATTTTTACAGAAAAAAATAGAAAGGTTTTTTGATGATTTAACAGTTCAAGTTTCTGATTCAATATCAAAAGCTGCAGATTTAGTTTTGGATCGTGCTAAAGGTCGTGATGTGCGTAGATATGTTATATATAAGATTGCAAGTACCTATGAGAATCCTAAAATTTTGGGCACTGACGGCGCTTTTGTTCATATTGCAGAGAAATACTATATCGGAGAACCTACTTTGTGGGATACTTCAACCGTGAGAAAAATGAAAGAGAGAGTGGCTATTTTAAAACCACTTTTGATTGGGAAAATATTGCCAAATATGTATTTGACAGATACTTTAGGTAAAGAAATTCTTATCCCAAAAATTGATGCAGACTATACTATTTTATTCATTTATGACCCTGAATGTAGCCATTGCCGAGAATCAGCGCCTAAATTGGCAAAAATGTCCCAGGAGTTGAAATCTAAAAACGTCAAAGTTATTGCTGCATCGATTGACAGAACTCCCGCAAAATGGAGGAAATTTATTAAAGAATTTAAACTTGAAGAGCTAATACATGGCATTGATATTCATAAAAATCTACAAACGGGGAAAGAAGAATATTATACCGATTTTAAGAATAATTTTGATGTCTATGCAACGCCCGTTGTGTATGTGTTAGACAAAGATAAAAAGATTATTGCCAAGCGACTTCCCGTTGAACAAATTGAAGATTTTATTGATTTCCATCGTACGCAATCTGCTCGTGAAAAAGAAAAAGTTAAGACTGAAAAATAGTAATTTTAAATAAATTTTCATTTTTCAATATGAAGGCTTCGTTCAGTGCGAAACTTTCTTTAAAATTATCTATTTAATGAACAGAACCTACCATAAAGGATGCTTAAAATATTACTAACCACCATTTTGTTTTGCCTTTTATCATTCTTTACTTTTGCCCAAGGTTACAAAATTGAAGGCAGAATTAGTGGCTTAAAAGACTCAACTTGTTACTTAACCTACTATTACGAAAATAAAAATTTTATTCAAGATTCTACCATTGCCAGTTCAGATGGAACCATTATTTTTGAAGGCAAAAATCCACTTATGGGCGGTATGTATAATATAATGGTTGGAAGTTGGCAAAGTTTTGATTTGTTGATAACTGACCAAAAATTTTCTTTCGAAGCTAATTTTAAAGACATTTTTAATACTTTAAAATTCTTTGGTTCGAGAGAGAATGATTTGTTTTATAGTTACCAACACAAAAGTGTAAAAGATGCCTTGAAAATTTCCGTACTATCAAAAAAAACTGATACTATTTCAGTGAATCAAATGTATAGTACGCAGTATGAATCTGCACTTTATAAAAAGAAATTTATTAAGGCATTCGAAGGGACTTTTGCTGCAAAAATAATTAAATCAACCTTAGCAACTGATATTCCACCCGCTCCGAAATTGGCAAATGGAGAAAAAGACCCACTTTGGGGAAACAAGTTTTTTGTCGAACATTATTTTGATAATATTGATTTTACAGATGATAGGTTAATAAATACGCCATTTTTATATCAATCGGTTAAGTATTATTGTGACCAATTAGAGTTCTTATCGAATGACTCTTTAATAATTTTGATGGATTCATTTTTAAACAAATCCCGCAAAACGTCACTAATGAGAAAATACCTTGTTAGTAAAATAGCCAATCAGGCTGAAATGAGTAAAGTCATGGGTAGAGATGCCGTTTACGTTCATTTATTGAATAAATATTATATCAATGACCCTCTGCTTTGGGATTCTTTAACAGTACGATTGGTGAAAGAAAGATACAAATTTTTAAAGAATTTGTTGATAGGAAGTAAAATTCCAAACTTGAAGGCAATAGATGTTAATGGTACAGAACGAGCTTTGTACGAAATTAAATCCAATTATACGATTCTTTACATATATGCGGCTGATTGCAGTCATTGTATCGATTTTACGCCAAAATTAGTAAATTTTGTTCAAGGAAATAAAGCAAGAGGAATAGAGGTTTTTGCCCCAATTTTTGGAAATAACGTTGAAACTTGGAAGGCATTTATCAAACAGTTTGGCTCTGAATCGTTCATAAATGTGATTGATGTTAAAGGTAAAATTAATCTTTACCAAGAATTTGACGCACAATTTACGCCAACTATTTATATTTTGGATAAAGACAAGAAGATAATTGGGAAGGGAAATATAAATATTGAGACAATACGAGATATTATTTTTCAGTAAGTTAATCCGTGGACTAAAAAAATCTATTTCATTTTGCCTCTTTTTACCAAATATGCTGACATGATTGGCTCGAAACCTTCGGCAATATCTGCCTCAATAAAATCAATCTTATATTGTCCGCAACGTAATTTTAATTCTTGATAAAACTGTTGTAAAGTCTTCCGATAATCTACTTTCACTTGCGAAGGATTCAATTTAATCCTTTCATTCGTCTCCAAATCAATGAATTCATAAGGTCTATCTTCAAACTCAAAATCAGACTCTGTTTTTTTGTCCGTTACATGAAAAATCAATACTTCGTGGAGGTTGTGTTTAAGGTGTTGAAGGGCAGAAAACATCTTTTCTGATTCATTAATATTATCGAACATATCACTAAAAATAACTACCAACGAGCGTTTATGAATTCGTTCTGCAATTTGGTGAATTACGTCAGCAACCGCAGTTTTTTTATTTGTTTTAGGTTTTTGAAGAATTGTTTCTAAATCCAAAAAAATCTTGTGAATGTGAGAATGCGTGGATTTAACAGGCGTTTGAATCTCAATCTCTGACGAGAAGGTTGTTAAACTAATTGCATCTTTTTGTTTTTGAAGCATATAAGCTAACGCTGCTGCCGCCATAGCCGAGAACGTGATTTTCCCGTTATTTTTTTCAGGATAATACATTGAAGACGATGTGTCAATCAATAAATGACAACGCAGATTGGTTTCTTCTTCGTATCTTTTGGTATAAAGTCGATCGGTTTTAGCAAAAACTTTCCAGTCTATGTGGCGAGTACTTTCGCCTGTATTATACAAACGATGTTCAGCAAATTCAACTGAAAAACCGTGAAAAGGTGACTTATGCAGACCTGTAATAAACCCCTCAACCATTTGTTTGGCAAGGAATTCGACATTTCCATATTCTCTAATTTTAGCTAAATCCATTTTAAGTTGGTAGTAAGCAATCTTCTAATCTTTCAATAATTATTTATATTATGGAACGAAAGTACGAATATTGTGCCATAATTATTATTTGGTTATTAAAACTGTCAACTCGTACTTAAACATTAAATCTTAGTTACTTTTTTCTCTGAATACTTTCTAAATATTGTCTTTGACGTTGTTTAGATATTTTTCTTAAATAGGAACTTACTTTCAAACGGCGAAATTTAAACTGAGGATATTTTCGTTTTCTCCAATTCTTTTTAAGACGATAATACCTTTTATATTTTAGTTTTGTTTTCTGATAAAATTTCGGTTCAAATTTTGGAGAAGCCGTTAAACTCAATGAATCAAAGGGTTCAAGCATAATGTCACCATCGAATCCTACCACTTTTAACTTTACCTTTGTTAGTCCTATGCCTTTAATTCTAAGCCATTTAGCTGGATTTTCTGTAAGGTCAATAATTCGACTTGGCTTAAAAGGTCCACGATCATTTACTCGCACAATCACAAAGCGTTTGTTAGCAAGATTTGTGACTTCGACCATTGTCCCGAAGGGCAAAGTCATGTGAGCGGCAGTATATTGATTTTTTTGAAGAATTTCGCCCGTAGAAGTTGGGCGGTTGTAAAAGAAGTCTGCGTAAAAAGAGCCAATTCCGTAAGATTCATCCCCTAATTTTTGCGCAAAGCAAGTTGTGGATACAACCGTTAAGGCACAAATCATTCCCATAAGTTGTGTTATCATAAGTTTTAATTGGAAAAATTGTTTTATCGTTTCTCGCAATTTCTTCCATAGTGGACTGCAAAAATACCTTTTTTCGAGTCGAAATAAAAATTTTATTGGTTACGTTCTATATTTTATTCAAATCTTCAAATATTAGCTACTTTGAGAAATCTCAAATTTTGATCTTGTTATTTTACAAATTTTCAGATAGAGTAAAATCCATTTTTCGATTGTATTTTTGTAATGAATTACTATTTGAAAAAAAAGTAAATATCCTTTTCTGCTTTATAACTCCAAAAAATAAAAAAAATGCAAAAAAACACTAAGCTCATCCGTATCGTTTTTATCGTTTTTGCCTTATTTACCACAATGTTTTCGTACTACATTTGGCAAATAACAAAAACCCCTAATTATCAAGTAGACGAAAAGAAAGGTTTTGCTTTGTTGATTCCAAAAGGGGCAAATTTTGATACTGTGTGGGACTCTTTACGAGTGAATAAAATTGTAAGGGATGAATTGTCTTTCAAATTTTTAGCGAAACTATTGAAATATAAAAATAACGTTAAAGAAGGGCGTTACGTAATAAAAGCCAACATGGGCAATTACGAAGTTATTAAAAAACTCCGTTCGGGAGATCAAGATCCTATTCGACTAACTTTTAATAATATTCGCCTTAAAACAGACTTGATACATAAAATTGGTAATAAATTCTCTTTTGATTCTACCGTTTTATCAAAAATATTACAAGATTCTGCAACAGCACATAAATATGGTTTTACTAACGAAACTTTTATGTGTATGTTTTTGCCAAACACTTACGAAGTTTTTTGGACTACAACGCCTAATGAACTATTGGGGACAATGAAGACTTGGTACGATAAATTTTGGACTGAAGAACGCAAGAGAAAGGCAAAAGAAATAGGTTTAGACCCTATAAAGGCACAAATTATGGCATCAATCGTGGAAGCTGAAACTAAGAAAGCTGATGAGAAACCCCGAGTGGCGGGTGTCTATATGAACCGTCTGCGGGATAATATGCCCTTAGGAGCTGATCCGACGGTAATTTTTGCCCATCAAGATTTTACCATAAAGAGAGTCACAAAAGCATTGTTGCAAATAAATTCTCCTTACAATACTTATAAATTTACTGGTTTACCTCCTGGTCCGATAAATTTACCCGATTTGGCTTCCATTGATGCTGTTTTAAACTTTGAAAAGCACGATTATCTGTATTTTTGTGCCAAGGAAGATTTTTCAGGTTATCACAACTTTGCCACTACATTCACTGACCATTTGAATAATGCAAGAATATATCAAGAGGCTTTGAATAATCGTAAAATCATGAAGTAATATTAATTGGAGGATTTGAAAATTATTTATTCTTGATTTCAAATCCTCCAATTGATTCATTTTTAAATTATCAATATGTTCATTCACAAAACTACATACCGAGTACGCTACGCTGATACAGATCAAATGGGCTATGTTTATTATGGAAATTATGCTCGATTATATGAAATTGGTAGGGTAGAAGCATTGCGAAGTTTGGGGTTTAGCTATAAAGAAATGGAAGATTCGGGCGTGATGATGCCTGTTTATGAGAACAAATCTCGGTTTATTGCCCCAACTTTATACGATGATTTATTGACCATTAAAACTACCATCAATTCATTGCCTGCTGCCAGAGTAGTTTTTCATTATGAAATTTTAAACAGTTCCGAAAAACTTGTGCATACGGGTGAGACGACTTTAGTTTTTGTGAAAATAGAAAATAATCGTTTGACTGTTGCTCCCAAGAATTTATTAGAAAAATTAAATTTCTTTTTTGAAAAATAAATGCTCAAAAAACTTCAAACAATAAGAATTTATCGTTTATTCCGTATCTTTTTGCAAAAACTTCATTTGCAAAATACTCCGGCAACTGTTTATCAAGTTTTGTCGATTTTGTCTAATAAAATTACAAAATTCGATTTAGATGTCCGAGCGGCGGCTGTGGCTTATAATTTTACTTTAGCTATTTTTCCAACCATTATCTTCCTATTTTCTTTAATTCCATATATTCCTGTTGAAAATCTTGATTTAAAAATTTTAAGTTTACTTTCGGAGGTTATACCAGCAGGAATTTTTACAGAAGCCCGTCTTACAATTACTGAAATTGTTAGTAAACCTCGAAGTGGAGTTCTTTCTTTCGGATTTATTTTTGCACTCTATGCCTCCACAAGTGGCATGATGGCATTGATGAGGGCTTTTAATATGACCAATCAAACGGCTGAAAAAAGAGGATTTTTGAAAGCTCGATTGATTGCTATTATGTTGAACTTTATGCTAACTTTTGTATTAGTAATTGCTATTGTTGTATTGATTGGAGGCAGATTAGCCATTGATTTTCTTTTTGATGAAGGGCTTTTAAATCGAGATTTTACCTATTATTTCTTTCAGTTTACTTCCTATTTTGTGGTATTTTTTGTTTTCTTCGTCACGATATCAGTCATTTATTTTATTGCTCCAGCCATTGCAAAACGTTGGAAATTTTTCAATGCAGGATCAATTACTGCCTCAATTTTGACGATTTTAGTTACGAATTTATTCTCCTATTATTTATCAAATTTTGCTTCTTATAATCGTCTTTATGGAACAATTGGAACGTTTATTGCCCTCATGGTATGGTTTTATTTAATCGCCTTAATTTTAATTTTTGGGTTCGATATTAATGCCAGTATTGAGGAAAGTAAGGATATTGAAGGCAGAAAAATGAAACTATAAGACGCTTTGTTGATCATATATTCCAAAAAATAGTTTTACATAGAAATATTAATAATGACTGAAAAATGTCCGCTTGTGACTATAATTGCAATTTGTTATAATCATGAGCAATTTATTGAAGAATGTTTACAATCTATTATAAATCAAACCTATAAAAATATTGAATTGATTATTGTTGATGATTTTAGTGTAGATAAAAGTAGAGAAATAATGTTAATATTTTCTCAAAAAAATATAGGTATTAATTGTATTTTTAATAAATATAATGTTGGAAATTGTCGTTCGTTCAACCAAGCCTTGAAAATTGCGAAAGGAAAATATATCATTGATTTGTCCACTGATGATGTATTGAAGCCGAATAAGATTGAAGAACAGGTGAAAAAATTTGAAGAATCAGAAGATATTGGAATTGTTTTTTCAGATGCAGAATACATCGACGAATATTCTAATTGGTTAGGAATATTTTACAAGAAAAATCAAAGAATTCCAGAAGGAAATATTTATGAGGAAATATTGAAAAAGTCTTTTATTATGCCTTCTTCAATGATGATTAGAAAGTCAATATTGGATAAATTAGGTGGATACGATGAGAATTTAAGCTATGAGGATTTTGATTTTTGGGTACGCTCATCTCGTAGATATGATTACGCTTATGTGCCACAAATTTTAGTTCAACAACGGATTTTAAATGGGTCTCATTCAACTAAATTTACCCAAAAACATAATATTTTGACTCCTTCAACCGTGCAAGTTTGTGAGAAAGCTTTACTTTTGAATGAAACTGAATCTGAAAATCAAGCGTTAATTATTAGATTGAAAGTTGTTCTAAGACAATGTGTATTTACAGAAAATTACAATTCGGGTAAGCAAGTATTATTATTGCTCAATAAACTTAAAGGCAATAGTTGGGATACAAGATTTTTTCAACTTTTAAATGCCACAAAAATACCACTTAACTGCTTGTACCTTAAATATATAGCCTTTAGGAAACATATTAGATTTAAGTAGTAAATTACGCTAATCATAACCTATAAATTATCATGGCAGAGTTTATAAAATTATACGAAAAAGGCACTGATATGCGTAAAATTGAACAAATTGTTTCAGTTTTGAGGAATGGAGGAGTTATCATTTATCCCACCGATACCGTTTATGGAATGGGTTGTGACATTCATAATGCACGAGCAGTTGAAAGAATTTGTCAAATAAAAGGTATCAAACCTAATAAAAACAATTTTTCCTTTATCTGCGATGATTTGAGTAATATTTCAGATTATGCAAAGGTTTCAACTGCCGCCTTTAAGATGATGAAAAAGTCATTGCCTGGACCTTTTACTTTCATTTTGGAAGGGAATAATAAAGTGCCAAAAGTATTATCGCAAAGTAAAAAAACGGTTGGAATCCGTATTCCAGATAACATGATAACACGACTTATTGTGCAGGAATTGGGGAATCCAATAATTACAACTTCACTCCATGATGATGATGATATTCTCGAATATCCAACCGATCCAGAATTAATCTTTGAAAAATTTCAAAATTTAGTGGACATTGTAATTGATGGTGGTTACGGAAAAAATATTCCTTCAACCATCATTAATGCGACAACGGATGATTTTGAAATTATTCGGCAAGGAGTTGGCTATTTGGATTAGTGAGTTATGATTTTAATTCCCTGAAATTTGTTTTCACGACATCTTCGTTTGCCCTTTTATGTTTCCAGCGTCTATGTGACCATAAATAATCAGCAGGAAATTTTTGAATTGATTTATCTAAAATCCTCACAAATCGTTCAGTAATTTCACCAATTGGTAAACTATTAAATTCAGCAGAGCTTGCAATTTCTGTAAATTCAATTTCATAATATCCTCTGCTAATTCTTCTCATTTCTGAAAAAATGACAGGATAATCAAATTTACGAGCAATTCGCTCAGTACCTGTAAAAAAACCAGAATCTTGATTTAAAAAAGCTGTCCAATAGGCTGATTTCCAATTCTGCGGGGATTGGTCAGATCCCATTACCAAAGCTCGTGTAATATCTTTTCGTTGAATTGTTTTACGTAAAGTTTCCTCTTTTTCAATCAAAGGAGTAATAGAAAATCTGCTCCGAATAAATAACGTTAATTTATTGAAAAGGGGATTACTTAACCGTTGATAGACAATATCCATCGGAATCCCCGATAGATTTAAAGGGTGCAAAAGCCACTCCCAATTGCCAATATGTCCCGTAACAATAATTATTGATTGATTTTTGTCGGTATATTTTTTCAGTACTTCAATATTTATAACCTGCACACGTTCATTTATCTGTTCCTTCGTAATTGAATAACCTTTTAAAAATTCAATAAAAATGTCTGCAATGTGCTTATAAAAATTTTGGGCAATGTGCTTGATCTCCTTGTCTGTTTTCTCTGGAAAAGAATTTTGGAGGTTTTTGAATACCACTTTTTTACGGTATCCTACAATCCGATAGATGATAAAATAAGCAAAATCCGAGATGCCATAAAGCACAAAAAAGGGTAACTTTGAAAAGTATTTAAAAAAAAGCATTGTCAATTTGAAAATATAAATAATTTGATAATTTGATAGGTTTAAAATATATTAATCAATAAAATGAGATTTTGAGAAAATTTTCAAATCCCCTCATTTTCAAATTTTCAAATTAATGACCATTGATTTACAGTATTTACCAAGTCTTGAATATTTCTGTACATTGCTCCAACACGATGAAATTGTGATTGAAGCGCACGAATATTTTGAAAAACAAAGTTACCGAAATCATTGCATAATTCAGACAACCAATAAAATTGATACGCTAACTGTTCCTGTTCAAAATGGCAATAAAAAGGTATTGATTCGTGATTTAAAAATTGATTATTCTCAAGATTGGACACGCCGTCATTGGGGTGCAATTCAGTCTGGATACGGTAAATCGCCTTTTTTTGAATATTATTCAGAATATTTCAAAAAAATAGTAGATAAAAAACCTGACTTTTTGTTCGATTTAAATCTTGAACTCCTGACAATTTGTCTGAAACTTTTGCGTCTCGAAAAAAACATTATATTTACTAATAATTACGAAAAAGTAGTCAATAATGATTTTAGAGGTCAGATTCATCCCAAACGAAGTTTTGAAGATAATAAAATATATCAACCCGTATCATATCGACAAAACTTTGGCAATAAATTTGAGCCAAATTTATCAATTCTTGATTTGTTATTTTGTCAAGGAAATCAGTCATTATTGTTACTAAAAGAGTGCGTGATAAAATGAACAAATAAATCAAAATTACCGTTAAGTTTAAAATTAAATATTATCATACATAATTTTAAAATCATAGAATTATTATTAGACGTTCGAGAAGAATTAGATAGTTTCTTGATTTAATTATTGCAACAATTCGAGTTTGTTAGCATTAAAAATAAAAAAAATTACATTCAATAATCAACCCATAACTCTTACATGGAGGCAAAATTTTCAAACAGAGTAAAAGAGGTTATCTCACTCGCTCGTGAGGAGGCAATCAGGCTCGGACATGATTACATAGGAACGGAACACCTTATTTTGGGTATGATTAGAGAAGGCGAGGGATTAGCTCTTGACCTTATCCAAAAGTGTGGAACAACGCTTGATGATTTGCGGGTAACGATAGAACAGGCAACCAAAAGTACGGTTCGTTCATCATATACTATCAAAAATAAGCAAGATATTCCCCTTTCTCGCCAATGCGAAAAGGTGCTGAGGGTTACCTACTTAGAAGCAAGAATTTTCAAAACTAATCTGGTAGGAACGGAGCATTTGTTAATGGCAATCCTTAGAGATGAGGATAATTTGGCAAAACAAATTCTTGAAAAGTTCCAAATTCATTATGAACTAATTAAAGATATGGTAGAATATCAATCAAATCCGAATATAAAATCGGGACCGTCAGATACTGACGATAATGATGATGCAAGAATGTTTGCGGGTGGTGGTAATGCTGGCAGTGGCAGTGGATCAGCAGCCAACAAGAATGCTGAAAAATCTAAAACACCTGTTTTAGACAATTTCGGTAGAGATTTGACCAAGGTTGCAGAATCTGGAAAACTTGACCCAATTGTGGGACGAGAGAAGGAAATTGAACGAGTAGCCCAGATTCTTTCCCGTAGAAAGAAAAATAATCCGATTCTTATTGGGGAACCTGGTGTTGGTAAAACTGCCATTGCTGAAGGTTTAGCGTTAAGAATTGTTCAGAAAAAAGTATCACGAGTATTGTTCGGAAAGCGTGTTGTAACGCTTGATTTAGCTTCTTTGGTAGCTGGAACAAAATATCGTGGACAATTTGAAGAACGGATGAAGGCGGTAATGAATGAATTGGAGAAAACCCCCGACGTGATTTTATTCATTGATGAACTTCACACTATTGTTGGTGCTGGCGGTGCTTCAGGTTCTTTGGATGCTTCTAATATGTTTAAACCTGCGTTGGCTCGTGGCGATATTCAAGTTATCGGAGCAACTACTTTAGATGAATATCGCCAATATATTGAGAAAGATGGAGCCTTGGCACGTCGTTTTCAAACGGTGATGGTTGATGCTACTTCAATTGATGAAACGATTGAAATTTTGCATAATATTAAGGACAAATACGAAGAGCATCATCACGTTACTTACACAGATGAAGCTATTGAGCAATCGGTGAAATTATCGGAAAGATATATTTCAGATAGATTCCTTCCAGATAAAGCCATTGACGTAATGGATGAAGTGGGAGCAAGAGTTCATATCATGAATATTTCTGTTCCAGAAGACATTATTCGTCTGGAAGAAGCCATCGAAAATATCAAGAAAGAGAAAAACGCTGTTGTGAAATCGCAGAAATACGAA
>JACMRQ010000106.1 GCA_014376355.1 Arcicella sp.
ATTTAAAATTTTCGACGATAATTTTATGGCAATCTTCATCAAAAAGTAGATGCTTCATCTTAAAGCAAGATGTCGTTATGAAAAAACAATTCTCATCTGTAAACTTATTTCGATTTCTTAAACCCATATTTTTAGTAATTATAAATCTATTCTGAGTCTTAAAGGCCATGTTAGATGCTCAAATCTGGCACCACCGAGAGTATTTAATTATATGGCCTGTTTCAGTCTTCTCTTTAAAGAATTTAAGCAAAATTACTAAAATGTTTTCGTTAGCTCATTACCCACTCCAAAGCCCGTTTCTCCGACCACAACACTCCTCGATAATCATCTGGATAAAAGCCACAATGCCCGCCCATTTTTGGAGCTTGGAAATATACTTTTTCTAACTGTTCTATTTTCTCAAAGGGAAAACATTGCTTCGAGAGAAAAGGGTCGTTTTGGGCGTTAATGATTAATGTGGGAATGCTGATATTGTCCAAAAAGTACAGTGAACTGTTATGCTCGTAATAATCTTCGGCATCTATAAATCCATGGAGTTGTGAAGTATAAACATCATCAAAATCCTTTAAAGTCTTGATTTTGGCAATGTCTGAAGTATCAATCTGGAATTCGGGAAAACGTTGAGATTTCTCCAAAATCTTCTTTATCAAGGACGTATTAAATCGTTTGGTATATAACCAACCAATCTTTTTGCTACTACTTGAAAGGTGTAAAGGTACTGAAAAAGTGATAGCCTTCTGAATTTCTGGATAAAGATTTTGCCCATTTTCTCCTAAATATTTTAACGTTAAATTCCCGCCAAGACTGAATCCAACTAAATATATTTTTTTATAACATTTTGACAATGAAAACTTTATGATAGTTTCTAAATCTTCAGTTGCTCCGCTGTGATAAAATCTTTTGGTTTGATTTATTTCACCTGAACAACTCCTAAAATTCCAAGCTAAACAATCAAAACCATGATTGTTGAAATTTTTGACCATGCCCGTAATGTATTGACGTGATGTGTCGCCTTCGAGTCCATGGGAAAAAATAACCAATTCAGCATTCCAAGTTTTTTGTTTTAGGCTTTTGATTGGATATGTTTTCGAAAAATCTACGTCTAAAAAATCTCCATCATTTGTGCATATTCTTTCACGCACATAGTTTACACCTTCAACTTTACGAAAAATAGATGGAAAAATCGTTTGCGATTGACTATCGGGAAGCCAAAAAGGAGGTTTATAATCGTCAGAATTGATGGTTGGCATGAATTTCAAAATTAAAACTCGAAATTACACCCAATCTTTGAATTGTTAAATATTTATAAGAAATATCCACAAGTATTAATAAAATAATTAAAATAAAAAGGGCAATAACAAAAATGTTAAAGCCCTTTTGTACAGGATAGAGATAGGTATATAACTATTTATAAAATTCGCTTTCGTTTGACTTAGGTTCATTATATCCCTTCATGTCATTCAAATTTCCATTCTCGGAATGTTCAATTACATCTGCTTCCAACGCTGCAGAATCTTCATATTCTTCAATTTCAGCCACAGGTTCTTGAATTACTGTCGGCGGCTCCGTTTGAGGTCGTGCTTCGTTAGGATCATTTATGGGTCTTTGATTACCTGTTTCTTCAGTTGCAGGGTCAATCTCAGGTTCTGGCTGCGTATATCCCTGACCAGTTCCTGATTCTCTAACTGCTTCTCCTAAAGGTCCATCCCAAGTTTTTCCTTCACTCGGAACAATAAATTTATTGGGCATTTCACCACCTTGCAAATCCTTTTCAGTAGGAAGATATTGAATTGAATTATCTTGCTGATTTTCCATGACGCTATTGGTTTATTTATAATTTTGACTATGCTACAAAACTATTCCACCCTTCTAAAAAAATTACTGTTACATCGACTCTTTTTTTGTGTGGATTTTATACACACAGTAGGAAATTTATACCTCAAATTGGGATATTTATATCAATAGTTTAATTGGCTCTCATAGTAATACACGATACTTTATGCACAAAAAACGCTCACTTCTTCTCCTAATAAATCAATAATTTTAAAAGTAAACATTTCCGAAAATGGGATTATTAGTTAGAAGATGTTTAAATTTATAAATATCAAAGAATGAGATAGTTATGAAATAAACTATAAGCTCTTTGCGAAATCCCACTGTTTGAGCGAAGCGAGTTTGGGATTTCTTGATTTTCTTTTGCGGTCCGCCCTTTAGATTTGTACTTTAATTATTTATAATAAAAACTGTTATTACCGTTGTCTTTTCTTTTTGCTTCTTTTTCTTTTGTTGAGATGTGGATAA
>JACMRQ010000107.1 GCA_014376355.1 Arcicella sp.
AGTGACGCCCAATAAAGTGGCCAATTCTGGACGATACGAAGACTATGCTCTTCTTCACAGAACGGCTTTAGTAAAAGGTGTAAAGTTTTTGTACGAAACGAATGTTGGAGCGGGCTTACCTGTCATTAATACCCTACAAGGCTTAATTTCTTCGGGGGATAGGTTTGAGAAAATTGAAGGCGTTTTATCAGGAACTTTGTCTTATATCTTCAATAATTTTAAAGCAGGCGTAAAATTTGCTGACATTGTACAAGAAGCCAAAGTAAAAGGTTATACTGAACCCGATCCAAGAGAAGATTTGAGTGGAATGGACGTGGCGAGAAAAATATTAATTCTGGGTAGAGAAATTGGTTTACGCCTTGAACCAGAAGATGTTACGATAGAAAAATTGTTACCCGAAAACTGTGAAAAAGCTCCTACGGTAGATGACTTCTTTAAGGAATTAGAAGTTTCAAATACCTATTTTGAGGCAATGGTAAACGAAGCGGAAGCAAAGGGCGAAGTATTAAGATTCATTGCCACTTTGGAAAATAATAAAATTAATATTGGCGTAAAAAGTATCGGAAAAACACACCCGTTTTACATGATGGACGGAGCGGATAATGTAATTTCATTCACCACAAAACGTTATCACGACCGCCCATTGGTCATTAAAGGTCCAGGAGCAGGAGCAGAGGTTACGGCTTCGGGCGTGTTTGCGGATATTGTGGCGATTGGTTCGTATCTTGGGTAATTGAATCATGAATTTGGCGTGCTAAAATCTAAAATCTATGATAACATATATAAAAATAAACGGATTTAAATCCTTTCATAATTTTGAAATGGAATTCACACCGTTTACCGTTATCGCAGGGGCAAATGCTTCTGGAAAAAGTAATCTTTTCGATGCTTTAACTTTATTATCTCGTTTGGCTGAAACGGATAATTTAAAACGGGCTTTCAGTGAGCAAAGAGGTGAATTTATAGAGATGTTTACTCAATATGGCGATGATAAATATGCTGATGAAATTCATTTTGCCGTTGAAATGCTTATAAATAAAAAAGTAAGAGATGCTTGGGGAAGCGAAACAGAGTTGAAATATACGAGACTTCGATATGAATTGACTATTAGACGATTCACAAATCATTCTGGAATGGAAGATTTGGAGGTTATGAGAGAAAGTTTAGTAAAATTAAATCATAATGAAGATAAATGGGTTAGGATTATTCCTAAAAACAGACTTAATACATGGAGACCCAAGGTGGCTACTGGAAAGAGAGGAGCGGCTTATATCGAAACAACGGTAGAAGAAAATATGTCAACGGTATTAGTCCCGCAAGATGGCTCACAAGGTAATAGAAGGAGATTTCCACTAAATAATGCTACCAGAACAGTTTTGAGTAGTTTTGATACAATTGATTTTCCTCATGTTTTAGCGGCAAAAGAAGAAATGAAAAGTTGGAAGTTCTTACAGCTAAACCCAGAAGATTTAAGACAAGCAACCAGTAAAAACCGAGGAGGAGATACCATAACCCCCAGTGGAAAAAATTTAGCGGCAGCCTTGTATCGGATTAAACAAATTGATGCGTATAGTCTTATAGAAATTTCTCGAAAGCTGAATGCCTTTTTACCAAACTTCACAGAAGTAGATGTTATTGATGATAATGAGAATAAACAATATTTAATTAAGTTGAAAGATATTGATAAAAAAGAGTTTTCTTCAAGAGTTCTTTCAGAGGGTACATTACGGATTTTAACTTTGTGTATTTTAGAATTTGATGATAAACATACAGGTTTATTATGCTTTGAAGAACCCGAAAATGGGATTCACCCTTTTCGTATCAAGGCAATGACTAAACTTCTTAAAGATTTAAGTATTGATTTTAACGATATTGATTTGCCACTTCGTCAGGTCATTGTCAATACGCACTCGCCTGTTTTAGTGGGAAATATGTTTGAGTGGGAGAATGATCCAAATGTCAGTATTTGGTATGCTCAAATGAGAACAAATATTTTTTCAATAAATAACGAAAGACTTAAAATGAGTATCACTAAGATTAATCGTGTAATCAAGTCGTTGAATAATCAAGGTATAATAGAGTTTTCAGAACAAGAGCGAAAATTAACCTTAGCAACGGTAAGAGAATATTTACAAACCTCTGATTTTGAAAACACCATAAAGAATATTTAATATATGACTAAATTGATTTTTGCAGGACTTTTTACCGAAGGCTCTACTGACGTTCGTTTTTTAGAAAGTATCGTAAGAAAAACATTAGAAGATGTGGCTTTTGAATGTCAAGGACAAATAGAAACAGAAGTAAAAACGATAGAAATAAATAAAACTGGACTTGGGTTTGTTGAGCAAGTACTTATGGCTTCAAAAAAAGGTATTGATGATTATGGAATCATGTTTATTTGTGTACATACTGACTCGGATGATGAAACAGACAAGAGAGTAATAGAGTCAAAAATTAATCCAGCTATTAAAAGTTTAAATGAGCAAAATGAATCAGAATACTGTAAAATATTAGTATCCGTTATTCCTGTATGTATGACGGAGGCATGGATGTTAGCGGATAAGGAATTATTGAAAAGTGAAATTGGTACAGAATTATCAAACTTTGATTTAGGAATTCATCAGATGATTGAAAGTATTCCTAATCCAAAAGAAACAATTACGAATGCTATTCGGATTGTTCAGAGTGATTTAACCAGAAGGAAAAGAAATAGAGGATTGGACATCTCAGAGTTGTATCAAATTATAGGTCAAAAATTGGAGTTAAGCCAATTAGAAAATTTAGAATCTTATCGAAAATTTAAAGACAGTTTAAAAAGTGCATTTAAAGAATTAGGTTTTTTGTATTAAGTAATAATCTTTGAAACAAATTCAGTTAAATGGATAAAATTATAGAATGACAAATACAATAAAAGTTTTCGCCCCTGCAACGGTGGCAAATGTGGCGTGCGGATTTGATATTTTCGGTTTTGCCGTTGATAATCCAGGGGATGAAATCATCTTAAAAAAATCTAATTCAAAAGGAGTCAAAATTTTAAGCATTGAAGGGGATGACGGTCGTTTGCCGTTGGAAGCTGAAAAGAATACTGCGGGTATTGCCATACTTAAATATTTAGAAGCCATCGGAGCTGAAAGTCAAGGCTTTGAGATGAATCTTAAAAAATTGATGCCATTAGGTTCTGGTTTGGGTTCTTCGGCGGCTTCGGCGGTGGCAGGAGTTTTTGCTGCTAATGAATTGATGGGTAGGCCTTTAAAACAATTAGAACTATTGCCTTTTGCTATGGAAGGTGAACGAATTGCCTGTGGTGCTGCTCATGCGGATAATGTAGGTCCAAGTTTAATGGGCGGATTTGTAGTCATTCGTTCTTACGAGCCTTTGGATATTATTCAGTTAAAAACACCCAAAGAATTATATGCCACCATCGTTCACCCGCACATTGAAGTGAATACGAAGGATGCCCGTAATATTTTGAAAAGAGAAATTTCTTTAAAAAATACCATCACGCAAATGGGTAATGTGGCGGGTTTAGTGGCTGGTTTGATGCTTCCAGACTATGATTTAATTTCGAGAAGTTTAGTTGATGTTATCATCGAACCCATCCGTTCAATTTTGATTCCCCAGTTTGATGATGTGAAAAATGCCGCTCTGGATAATGGTGCTTTGGGTTGTTCAATTTCGGGTTCTGGACCTTCAATGTTTGCTTTATCAAAAGACTTATTTACTGCTAATCGGGTTGGGAAAGCCATGCAAGACGGTTTTGCCAAAGTTGGCATTGGTTCAGAATGTTACGTTTCTGGGATTAATCAGGCGGGACCTGTGGTGTTGGGGTGAAATATTCTTAAAATGGAAATGGATAAAGAATTTATTTTTAAATTCTTTATCCAAAATATAAATATCACACTTCTAATTATTTCTTTTATTTTTAGCTTCAAATTCTCATTTTAATATAAAATAGGATTCAATTCAGTATCAATTACTTGTCCAACTTTTGCTCCAGTACACCACGTATGCCAATCATTTTCTTGATTTTTGTTTTCGGGATTCTGCAAAATCATATTTTTATCCATGTAAATTATTGTCATAACTTTGCGTATTTGCTCGGTTATATTTGCCCCCGCTCGATGAAAAACCCATCCTGAATGAAAACTTATTTCTCCTAAATCAAATGGTTCAATAATGTGTTCGAAATTGGTTATGCGTAACTTTTCGTCAATGAATATTTCGCTATCATCGCCAATTTTCAAATCTCTACCTTCAATAATTTCATGGCTTCCTGCACTAAATTCTAAAGGTCCCATTTCCTTAGGCACTGCTTGCAAAGGAATCCAAGCGGTAATAGTTTTGTCACTACTTAAAGGCCAATAATATTGGTCGGCATGCCAAGGAGTAATTCCTCCACCACCTTCTTTAAACAAAGCTTGGTCGTGATACATCCGCACACCTTCTACTTGCATAAGGTCAGTAGCAAGTTTGGCCAAACGTTTACTAAACACAAATTCTTTCACTTCATCATTTTCACGCCAAAGATTAAAAAGTTGTAAAAAGGCTTTGCCATAAGTATCTCGTTCATCCAATTTGGTGATTGTAGTATTCATCTTTTCCACTTGTTTCGAGATTACTTCATTATAATAAGCAAGCGTATCAGCATCAAAAACATCTTTGAGTTTAATAAATCGATTCGTCTGAAAATAATCAACTTGATTTTGGCTGAGTGGATAAGGGGTCGATAAAGATTTCATGGAGATTGATGTTTAATTTAAAGCGTCTTTATTTTTTACGAAATTATGATGTGAAGTAAAGCCAAATAAGGCAATTAATTTATTAAAAAGAAAATAGGTAATTAATCCCATTATTCCACCTATTCCATCGGCAAGTGCATCATACCAATCAAAACTACGATGAAAACTTTTGGGCAGACTGCCTTGCCAAAACTCAATCCCGATTCCATAGAGTGCTGCCATTAGAATAATTAACCAATATTTTGAAGATTGAAAGAACCAAAAAAATGCAAATCCTGCAAAAAAAATGAAGTGACTTATTTTATCATTAGGTTGTCCTTTTGGTAAACTTTCGCTTGGAATTGTACAAAGAATTAATATAAGCACGGTCCAAAATATGGCTGTGTATTTTGACTGAATAAGTTGGATAATAGTTTTCATTATTACAAAATTACTAAACCTTTAACAAATCAGTAATTAATTTCTAAATCAGTAGTTTATTGCCGATTTGTAGATAAAAATAGGATAAATCTATTAATTAATTACTTTATTGATTTTCTTTAACTTACTTTTGGTAGTCTAATAAATCAAAAACGATTCATCATGAAAAAAATCTTTATTGCCCTTGCTTTTTGGGTATGTTCTTCTTCAATTTTTGCTCAAAATGAGTATAATATTATTCCAATTCCTCAAAAATTAGAAGCTCAATCTGGCGTTTTTACAGTGAATGAAAAGACAGTTGTTGTAGGAAATTCAACTTGGCAAGAAGTCGCTGAATTACTAAATACTCAGCTGAATAATGCGGGAGGTTGGCGTAAGAAAATAGTAATAAATTCCTCAAAAAAAATTAATAATTCTATTCAATTTATTCAAAATGAGCGTATTGCGGAGGAAGGATACATTTTAGAAGTTTCTCAAAAGCAAGTGGTAATTAGTTCAAAGACAGCAAAAGGAGCATTTTATGGCGTACAAACTTTATTGCAATTATTACCAACTGAAATTTTTAAGGATTCAAAATCGGAAGGTGTAAAATGGACAATTCCATGCTGTAAAATTGAGGATGCTCCAAGGTATTCTTATCGAGGTTTACATTTAGATGTGGCTCGACATTTTTCACCCGTTTCTTTCATTAAAAAATACATTGATTTGCTCGCATTGCACAAATTTAATACTTTTCATTGGCATTTGACGGATGATCAGGGTTGGAGGATTGAAATTAAAAAGTATCCTAAACTAACCGAAATAAGCTCGAAACGAAAAGAAACGTTGATTGGGCGAGACAGAAAAACGCCTAAATACGATGGCAAAGAATACAGTGGATTCTATACGCAAGAAGAAGTAAAAGATGTGGTTGCTTACGCTCAAAAGAGATTTATTACGATTATTCCAGAAATTGAAATGCCAGGACACGCACAAGCGGTTTTGGCAGCCTACCCAGAATTTGGGTGTAATCAAGATAAAATTTATGATGTTTGGACTTCTTGGGGAGTATCAAAGGATGTTTTTTGCCCACGGGAAGAAACCTTTACTTTTTTAGAAAACGTGCTTTCTGAGGTTATAGCCTTATTCCCAAGTCAATATATTCACATCGGGGGTGATGAATGTCCCAAAGACCAATGGAAAACCAGTCGGTTTTGTCAGGATTTAATGAAGCGTGAAGGCTTGAAAGATGAACACGAATTACAGAGTTATTTTATCCGTCGAATTGATAAATTTGTTACTTCAAAAGGAAGAAAAATTATTGGTTGGGATGAAATTTTAGAAGGTGGAATTTCGCCAAATGCCACGATAATGTCGTGGCGAGGAGAAGCGGGAGGAATTGCCGCCGCCAAAGAAAACCATGATGTCATCATGACTCCTGATAGATTTGTTTATTTAGATTATTTTCAATCGGGTCTCAAAACTGACTCTATGAATGTTGGTATATATTTGCCGATTGAAAAAGTATATAGTTACGATCCCGCACCCAAAGAATTATCGGAAGAGCAACAGAAAAAAATTATTGGATTTCAAGGAAATGTTTGGACAGAATATATGTCAAATACCGATAGAATAGAATATATGGTTTATCCTCGTGCTTCTGCCATTGCAGAAACGGCTTGGTCGCCAAAGAGTGCTAAGAATTTTGCAGATTTTGAAAAACGTTTAAAAACTCACGCAAAACGGTTAGATAATTTGAAGGTTAATTATTTTAAGGGATTTTTGGGAGATAAAAAGTAAGAGAAATACCATGAAAAATACTTTTGAAGACATTTATGAAGTGGTAAAACTCGTTCCCGTCGGTAAGGTAACTTCTTACGGAGCTATCGCTGAATATCTTGGTTCAAAAGGTGGAGCAAGGTTTGTAGGTTGGGCAATGAACGCCTGTCATGGCGACCCAACTGTTCCCGCTCATCGGGTAGTCAATCGTGTAGGAGTGCTTACAGGAAAGGCTTTTTTTGGAGGTAATCTTATGCAAGAACTACTTGAAAACGAAGGGATTACTGTAGAAAATGATAAAATAAAAAATTTTAAAGATGTTTATTGGATTCCGAAAGAGGAATTGTTTTGATAGCAGATAATTAATGGGTTATATTTTAAAAACTTTGTTTATTTTTAGATATTTTGGGTATGAATCTACCAAATTCATACCCAAAATGTCTTTGTAATTCTCAAAATTTCAAATAAGTCTTTCCGCCCAACCCACGCATTTGTCGAACAATAAAATTTGTACGTCGCTGCACATAATTAGAAGGATTTGAAATTGAAAAACGATTCGGACTTGGCAAAACTGCTGCAATTCTGGCGGCTTCAGTACGGGATAAACTATTGGCACCATGTCCGTAAAATCGGAGAGAAGCTGCTTCAACTCCAAAGGTCATTTTTCCCATTTCAGCAACGTTGAGATACACTTCTAAGATGCGTTCTTTCCCCCAAATAAGTTCAATTAAAAAAGTAAAATAGACTTCTAAAACCTTTCTGATGTAACTTCTCCCTTGCCAAAGAAAAACATTTTTGGCAACTTGCTGTGAAATCGTACTTGCTCCTTTAATGCGTTTACCTTTTAAATTATGGCGAAATGCCCCGTACATGGCATCAAAATCAAAGCCGTTATGGTCGGGAAAAAGTTGATCTTCTGAAGCGACAACCGCTAAAGCAGCTTCCTTCGAAATATTGTCATAAGATTCCCAATCTGAATGAATTTCAGAATCTTTACCATTAGAAATTGCATTAAATTTACGGTCTATCATTGTTGGTGTAATCCAAACGGGAATGAATTTCAAAAGAATAACTGTGACGATGGAAACACCAATTCCGTAAAGAATAAACTTAATAAAGTTAATGACAATGATTTGAATAATTGGATAACGTTCGCCAAAAGCCTCAAAGCGTTGCCAATAACTCAATTTTGAATTTGAGTTTTGTGGTTTATTTTCAAAGGAAGGAGGAATTTTGGAGATATTTTTTGCCATTGTTGGTTTTTAGTCAATTTCAAACAAAATTACGACTCTTTTGTTTTAGATGTAGAATTTAGAAATCCTTTTTTGTTTTATGTTAGCTAATTTACTTCTCTGAACTAAGTAATTGCATTACAAAAATAAATTACTCGCAATCCTGTCTGCAAATAATTTTCCTTTATAGGTTAGTAAAAGTGTATCACTTTCAATCAATAAAAATCCTTCTCTAATTTGTTTTTCTAATTCGACGGTATTCTTTTTTTGAAAAATATTGTTAGATAAAGTGTTGATTTTATGGATATTACAGCCCCATTTTGAACGTAATCCTGTTAATAAATATTCATTTACTTGGTCTTCAATCGTCAAAATTTCTATTTCGGCAGGAACTATATTTTGCTGTAATTCCTTGACGTATTTTGTATTATTTGAAACATTGTATTGCCGACTTACATAGTTAAAACTATGAGCCGATGGCCCAATTCCCAAATATTCTTCTTGTTTCCAATAACTGGTATTGTGCCGTGAATAATGATCGTTTTTGGCAAAGTTAGAAATTTCGTATTGTTCAAAATCGTTTTGGACTAAATGATTCACCAACATATCAAATTGAGTAGCGGCAAAATCATCATCAATTACTTGTATCTTTCCTTGTTTTAACCATTTACCAAAAACTGTTTTTGGTTCAATCGTAAGGCAATAAGCAGAAATATGATTCGTGTTCAGTACCGTTGCTTTCTGTAAATCTAATTCAAAAATTTGGTGATTTTCAGCGGGAATTGCGTAGATTAAATCAATAGTAAGATTTTGAATACCAATATCTTGCGATAATTTAACGCAAGTTTCGGCTTCCTGACTTGTATGAATTCTATTGAGACTTCTAAGATGTGGTTCGTGGAAAGATTGTATGCCAATACTTAAACGGTTGATGTGGTATTTTTTGAATAATTGTAGTTTTTCCTTTGTCAAATCATCGGGATTGGCTTCAAGGGTAATTTCTGCATTTGGTTTGATGTTGAAATGCTTCGAAATTGTCTCAAAAATCTGAATAAAATCAGCTTCCTCCAACAGCGAAGGCGTGCCACCGCCAAAATAAATAGTCTCTAAATTTTTGTCTTGAAGATAATCCTTTTGCAAGAAAATTTCATGACAAATTGCCTGCACAATTTCACTCTTAGCATTTAAAGAAGTGCTAAAATGAAAGTCGCAATAATGACAGGCCTGACGGCAGAAAGGTATGTGGAGGTAAAGGTGCATTATTCAGGAAGAAACGTCAAATAACTTAAATCGTCTTCTATAAACATTTCATTTGCAAGGTCTTGAAGTTGTGGGGCAGTTACGGCTTTTATTTGGACAAAAAGGTCTTCTAAGCTATCAATCCTATTCATATCTAACAAACTTTTTGCCATCATCAACATAAAACTCATATTGCCTTCTTCCGACATTGCCATTTGTCCCATCAATTGGTCTTTCGTATTTTGCAGTTGTGTTTTCGTCAAAGATATTTCTCTAAATTTTCTTAATTCATTCAAAATCAATGAATTAACTTTGTTTAATCGCTTCACTTCGGTTGCATACCCTATTCCCCAAAAACCAGTATCAATAAAAGGCGTGTAACCTGCATCAATGGAATATACCAATCCGTTGCGTTCTCTCACGGCTAAATTTAAGCGTGAATTCATCCCAAAACCGCCTAATAAATTTACCAACATAAAAAAGGGTAAACGATTTTTATCCGTAAGTGAATAAGCTGTGCGACCGATGGCAACGTGTGCCTGAGAAATAGGTTTGGTAATACTTTGACTTTGTGGTACATAAATACTCGGTACAACTCGAACTAAATCAGAACTTTTTGCGGGAATATCTTTAAAGAATTTTTCAGCCAATTGTACTACTTTCTTGAAGGGAATATTACCAATAGACGAAAAGATAACTCGTTCTGTATCAAGGTTTTCTGTGATAAAATTCAATAAATCTTCTCTTGTAAAATTAGAGACACTTTCTTGATTGCCGAGCGTGTTTTTCCCTAATTGATGATTCGCAAAAATTATCTCATCAAAATCATCTTGAATAGCATCTTCGGGCGAGTCGTAATACATGGCCATTTCTTCCAAAATTACACCCCGTTCCCGTTCAACTTGCTTTTCAGGAAAGGTTGAACGGAAAGTAATATCCGCCAAAAGTTCTAAAGCACGCTCGTAATGAGGCGTGAGAACAGAGGCATGAAAACAGATTTTTTCTTTGGTGGTATAAGCATTCAATTCACCGCCGACAATTTCTAAACGGTTAATGATCTGCAAAGAAGA
>JACMRQ010000108.1 GCA_014376355.1 Arcicella sp.
AAAAGACCCAGAACTACGTGCCGAAATACTAAAATACTTAGCGGCAGGGCAAACAATCAATGCCATGGGATTACCTTCAACTCCTGAAGGGGAACAAGCAAGAAAAAGTATGGATACTAGATTATCGATGTCTAAAACAGCAATCGAAGATCTAATTGCCAAAATAGCAGAAGAAGCTGCTATTTACCTTGCAGGTGGAAATTCTGTAGATGTGGGTAATATCAGAGACAATGTAGAGGAAGCACTAAAAAATATTGCTGACAGACAATTTCCTGAATTTAAAAGTAAAGCAGACGCATTACGTTGGGGACAAGCTTTAACAAAAGCAATGGCTGGAAATCCTGATGCGCTAAACGAAATTAACTTTAGAGGCGAAGTACAAACACATCCTATCGCTTCTGAAATACTACGTTTTATTGGAAATGCTACCAAAACAGGTAAAGACATCAGAGGGCTTTTTATGAAGTCACCTTATGGTTGGAGCCAGGATGCTATTGATACTATTATCATTTTATTAAAAAATGCGCAACAAATTTCGACTACAGAAACCAATTTAAATGCCGCTAAAATTAACGGCGCAACATTCAAAAAAGAAGTGCATATCATTGGAGCTTCTGCTAAAATAAAAATTAAAAGTTTATTTCTTGCAGCTGGAATTAATTGTCCTCCAAACCATGAAATTTTCCCATATTCTAATGAGTTTTTAGCAAAGTTGAAAGCATTAGCCAATGCAATAAGTGGCGATGCTCCTAGACAAGAGCCAATTAATACCAATTTTATCAAGGATATTGAAAACAAAGAAGGCAACGAAAGACTGCTCGATATTTTAGAACAAAAAGACGATCTAGAAACTAAATTCAAAGAGTGGACGAGCAAAGCAGCTATTGTAAGAGAAAGAGAACCACTATGGACATTATTACTCGATTTAATCAATCAAGCACCGGATGATGCAGAGATGGATGAAATCAAAAAAGAAGTAGATGCCATTAATGAAAACCGTTTATTACTGCAAGAACCAGATGCCATTCAACCAATGGTGACAAAGCTTACAGAAAAACTAAATTCAGAACTTAATAAGTTAAAACTAGATTACAACACCTTGTATGATCGTGAAATGATTAGTCTGCAAGCGAATGAATATTTCAGTAAAATAACACCGGACGATAAAAGAAGGATATTAATTAATCATCAAATTTTAACTAAATACGAAATTAAAGTCTTATCAACCGAAGCTATATTAAATCAGCTACAGAAACTATCGTTTGTAAATTGGAAAACGAAAATCGCAGCACTTTCTGGTCAATTTCAATCCGCTTTAGAAGAAGCCATTTTAATTACAGTTCCAAAAGCGGTTTCATTTAGTTTGCCAAGAGGAACGATATCTAATCAAGCAGATATAGATACCTATGTAGCCAAGGTGAAAATAAAATTAGAAGATTTACTAAAACAATCTAGCTCAATCATACTTAAATAATGCCAGTACTTTCTCCTCAACAACGAACCATGCTCGAAAAAGCAGTTAAAGAAGCTCGTAAAGCTTCAGAAATTGGTGCATTCAATGCCTTGCAAGCTTCAGCGGTAAATCATGCGGAACCATATGCGCACATGACACCAGAGCAAAGAACCTTGCGCAATGCGCTCCGTTCTAAAGCACGTTTATTGGGCGATGAATTAGAACCAAACGGAATTCAACAAATAAGCAATCTTGCCTATGAATTGGCGTATGAAACTTGGCACAAAATGTTGTTTGCTACTTTTTTAGAAGCCAACGATTTACTAATGCACCACAGCGGCATCGCAGTAACCTTTGCCGACTGTGAGGAATTAGCCAAAGAAGAAAACTATACAGACAAGTGGGACGCGGCAGCTGCCTATGCTTCTAAAATGCTACCGGCTATTTTTAGGATAGACGACCCATTGATGCAAGTAAAATTGGCTACCAACGATAAAATAAAACTAGAAGTAATTATTGACGGTTTAGAAAAAGACATCTTTACTGCCGATGATGCTTTGGGATGGGTATACCAATTTTGGCAAAGTGAAGCCAAAGCGACCATCAATGCCACTGGAGAAAAAATCGATGGAGCAAAACTTCCTGCCGTTACCCAATTATTTACCGAACCTTATATGGTTCATTTTTTAATAGACAATACCTTGGGTGCTTGGTGGGTAAAACGTAATCCTGGTGTAACTCCTCCTGTAAAATTTGAATACCTACGAACATTAGACGATGGCTCTCCAGCAGCAGGAAACTTTGAAGGTTGGCCAGATAAAACAGCCAAAGTAACTTCACTTGACCCTTGTATGGGTTCTGGGCATTTTGTGGCTTCCTTATTTCCTGTATTTGCAGCTTTGCGAATGCACGAAGAAGGATTAACCAAAGAAGAAGCCACCGACAAAGTAATTACCGAAAATCTACACGGCTTAGAACTCGATGCACGCTGTACACAAATAGCCGCTTTTAACTTAGCATTAACCGCTTGGAAATTTTGCGAACATTACAAAGAATTACCCGAAATGAACCTCGCTTGTTCTGGTATTGCACCGAAAGGAAAAAAAGAAGATTGGATAAAATTAGTAGCCAACGAAAAAAATCACGAAACCAAACAAAAACTAGAAAACGGAATGAGCATGCTCTACGACCATTTTCAGTTAGCACCGGAATTAGGAAGCTTGCTTGATCCAACAACGATAAAAGCCGATGCATTTACAGCAAGTTTTGAGGAATTATTGCCAGTTCTAAATCAAGCTTTAGGTAATGAGTTAGGTTTTGATGAGCAGAAAGAAAGAGGTGTGATTGCAGCTGGAATTGCTAAAGCGGGTCAATTACTAGCAAAACAATATATGGTACTGATTACAAATGTTCCTTATCTCAAAAGACACAAACAGTCAAGTAAATTATGTGATTTTGCGGATAAGTATTATAAAGATGCGAAAGGAGATTTAGCTACCATTTTTATCTCGAGAATGCAGAAAAATTTATATAAATTCGGTAGTATTTCCATTGTGTCACCGCACAATTGGCTATTTCTAGGTGCTTACAAATCTTTCCGAAATACAATTTTGCGAAAAAGCACCTTGAATTTAATATGCCCATTAGGCTCAGGAGCGTTTGAAACTATAAATGGTGAAGTTGTTAATGTTGATTTACAAATTATTCAAAATAAAAAACCATCCGAGTCTCAAAATATTTTTGCAATAGATGCTTCAACGAAATCTAGTATTTTAATGAAAATCAACAGTTTGATATTAGATTCTATTAAGAATGTTAAACAAAGTGCCCAACTTACAAACCCCGATCAACGAATATTTTTCACAGAAAGCGAAGACCAGATTTTACTTTCAAAGTTAGCTGTTGGCTTAGCAGGATATGCCGCTGGTGATTCTGTCCGATTTGAAAGATTACTGTGTGAAATACCCATAATTGATATAAATTGGGAATATTTACAGGGTACAACTAGCGATACTCAATTCTTTGGAGGAAAATCATCAATTATTTTCTGGCAGAAAGAGGAAGGTGAAATATATAAATTGGCAGAAAGTGTAAAAAATATAAATCACATTGCTCAAAACTGGCTAAGAGGAAAACCTTCTTGGGGGAAAAAAGGTATTGTCATCAGCCAAATGGGAAAACTTGCAGGAACATTATACACGGGTGATATTTACAATTGTAATTGTTGTGCAATTATTCTAAACGATATCCTAAATATGGAAGCGATATGGTGTTATGTGGAATCGGGATTAATGCAGAAGGAGATTAGAAAAATTGATCAATCAATAAAAGTCACCCCACAAACATTATTAAAAATACCAATTGATGTTGAATACTGGCAGAAAATAGCAGACGAAAAATACCCCAATGGTTTACCAAAACCTTATAGCGATGACCCAACCCAATGGTTGTTTCATGGGCATCCTATAAAAACAGACAATCCATTACATGTAGCAACAGCAAGATTATTGGGTTACCGTTGGCCTGCCGAAAGTGATGAAGATATGGAATTGGCAGACGAAGCCAAAACATTAATCGATGAAGCAAAATCATTTAATAGTTTTACAGATGAAGATGGTATCTTTTGTATTCCATCTGTTAATGCAGAACAAGCGGGTGCAGATAGATTACGAACTTTTCTGCAAGCGGTTTTTGGTGAAGATTACAACAATAAAACCATTAACGAATTATTAGAAAAAGAAGGTGCAAAAGCTTCTAATTTAGAAGATTGGTTCCGTAATGAGTTTTTCATCCAACATTGCAAAGTGTTTGGTAACCGCCCATTCATTTGGCACATTTGGGATGGTCGAAAAGATGGTTTTTCGGCTTTGGTCAACTACCACAAACTTGACAAAGAAAATCTTTCTAAATTAATTTATACTTACTTAGGCGATTGGATACGAATGTGCGATGCTAAAAGAAAAGCAGGCGACAGTGGTGCAGATGGTTTATGGGATGCAGCCAATAAATTGCAAGAAAAACTAATCCTAATTTTAAATGGCGAAGCTCCGTACGATATTTTCGTGCGTTGGAAGCCATTATCAGAACAAACTATTGGTTGGGAACCAGACCTAAATGATGGAGTGCGTTTAAACATTCGCCCATTTGTTGAAGCAGGTGTTTTGCGTTCTAAATTCAATATTAAATGGGGTATTGATAGAGGTAAAAATCCATTAAATAGTCATTGGGGAGAAATCAGAGATAACGACATACATTTGAGTTTGGAAGAAAAAAGAGTGAGTAGAGAATAAATAACCATAAAAAAATGAGGACAGCATTATTTCCTAAGTTTAGCGAATTATACCAAACCTATAAAACTTCAGGGGATTATACGGAAAGAAATAGGCAGTTTGTTGTTGTAGACCTAAACAAACAAATTATTGAAGAAACCTTAAAGAATAATCCACTAGAAAACGAACATCTAACAGGATTAATCCAAATGTTTAAATACGGTTGCAGCGACAAAACGTTTGAGAAATATTTAAAACAAAATGTTTCAGATGTAACACGTTACGATGAATTATCAAAACTTGCTACTAAAATAAACCAATGGGGTTATACGGGAGCTGGTTTAAATGCAGTAACCAATCTTACTCCAGAACAGCTTTTAAGTATCAGTGATTTTCTCAAAGAAGCGTTTACTATTGCTACAATAGATGAGGCTGTAAATTTATGCACTGATTTTGATAAATTAGGAATACCATTAGTAAAATCAGGAATTTATTCACCATGGTTGTATTATATCAATCCACAAATTTTTGTCATACTCAATAATTCACATAATAAGTTTAGAGATTGGTTAGATATTGCTGCCGATTATCCTTCTTGCATCAAAGATTTTAACGAATTAAGAGCATTGACAAATGATACTGAAAATGGTCTTCTAGACAAATTTGCTTTTAATTTCGATAAATATATAAATGTTCCAACTCAAATAGTCAATCTAGACCTTAAAGGTAACAACATATATAAAATATCACATGGTATTTTCAAAAAAGACAAACGCTTTTATAATACCGGAATTGCAAGTGTTTTAGAGCAAAATAACTGGATTTGTTTACACAGCGGAACGCGTAAAAGTCAAGGAAATCATTTTGCAACCAAACTCAAAAAAGGAGATTATGTCTATATATGTTATGGTGGCGATGATGTGTATACAATTGGAAAAATCATTTCCAATTCACAGCCATTAGATGCCGATAGTGATGAATTAATTAAAGGTGATGGCGAATGGATATACCGCGAAATAGAACCATTGTTTTATCCAATAAACAATTCTGTTCGTGAATTAAAATCTGACAGAAGAGCTTTTATGCCTAGTGGAAACACTACATTTTATGAGGTGCCCAAAGGGGAACTTGATTTTATGAATAAAAATATATTTCAACCAAAATACAATGTTAATATAATTGATGGCGGTAGCGGAACCACTCCACCAGCACAACCAACTATTCCAAACCAAAACAACAACAATAATCAATTTAACATGGCAGTAAACACAATACTTTTTGGCCCTCCGGGAACAGGAAAAACATACAGTACAATTGATTTAGCACTCGAAATATTAAATGTTAATATCGCAAATCTTCCAAGAGAAGAAAGAAAAAGTCGTTTTACAAACTTTCAAAAAGACAATAGAGTATTTTTTACAACCTTTCATCAAAACATGGCTTACGAGGATTTTATTGAAGGAATAAAACCAGTAGAACCTAAAGAAGATGATGAATTTCTTAAATATGAAATTCAAGACGGGCTATTCATGAAAGCATGTATTGAAGCAACTTACAATTTCATAAAAACAAATTTTCCGGAGAACGAACAAGAAATCCAAATAAGAACGTTCAACCAATTGTATGACCAATTATATGATGATGTGGAACAAGCTGGTGAAATACCACTTGTTACATTAAATGGTGGAAATGTTTTGGTTTCAGTAACAGACCAAGGTAATTTTAGCGTTATGCATGTAAATGGTGTTAGAAGTTACACAGTGTCAAGAAATAGATTAGCACCTTTGTTTGAGAGTTTTCCTGACTTAACAGAAATAAATAACATTCATGAAGAATTTAGAAATATAATTGGTGGTTGTAATTCTACAGCTTTTTGGAGTGTATTAAATGCCATTCAAAATTTACAACCAAACCAAGAACAAGTTGCCGATGGTGAAATTGAATTGAAATACGAAGACAAGAAAAGCATCGTTAAATCCTATTGGAAAAACGCAGAATATCAGTTGTTTGCAGATGATAATAGTGAGCCTTTTGTTTTTATCATAGATGAAATTAACCGTGGAAATGTAGCTCAAATATTTGGTGAACTAATAACATTAATCGAAGAGGATAAACGTTTAGGAAAAGCCGAAGAAATTAGATTAGAATTACCATATTCAAAAACACCTTTTTGTGTACCTCCAAATTTATATCTTGTGGGAACTATGAATACAGCTGACAAAAGTGTTGAAGCGCTAGACACGGCATTGAGGAGAAGATTTTCGTTTGTTCCAAAACTACCTAACGAAGAGGTATTGAATACAACTACTGATGGCATTAATTTAGTATTGATGTTAACCAAAATAAATGAAAGGTTAAAAGTATTGAAGGACAGCGATCATACAATTGGTCATGCTTGGCTATGGAATATTCAGAATGTAACTGATTTAAGAAAAGCTTTTTCAGATAAAATTATTCCATTGTTACAAGAATATTTCTATAACGATTATGAAAAATTAGGTTTGGTATTAGGAGATAATTTCTTCGAAGGAAATGAACAAATATCAAGTGATATTTTTGCAACTTTCAACGCTGGTAATGGTATCGCAGGACAATATGACCAATCATGGCAATATAAATTAAAAGCTTGTGAAACGTTAACTATTGCAGATTTTCAATCATTGTATTAACATATATTAAAAACAGTAAATGCGTATTAATAAGCCCATACAAGTTTTCGAGTATAAAACACTCACTATTAATTCTAATGGTTTTAAAGACAATCATTGGAAAGCTTTGGGTTGGTATAATGAGAAACACGGTGGCAACTTTTTCACGCTTACACCTAATGGAGTTCGATTTAATCAATATGTTGGTGTTATACAAGTTGGCGATTTAACTATTGAAGTACTACCAAAAATTGGTCAAGCAACAGAAGAAAAAGATAAAGCAAAATGGCAGAAAGTCTTAATAGATATGTTAAGAGAATGCCGTTGGATGAATGTTTATACGCATGAGAAAGCAAATTTAAATTTTAAACCAAATAGTATTCTTGAGGTATATTTAGAACTTTTCACCAATGAATGTGCAAAAATCCTCCGCATTGGTTTAATTAAAAAATACCGTTTTGAAGAAGGGAATTGCAAAGCGCTGAAAGGAAAATTACTATTCAATACGCAAATTCAAAAAAACCTAGTACATCAGGAGAATTTCTATACAAAACATCAGGAATACGATAGAGAAAATGAATTTAACCAAATACTTTTTAAGGCATTAAAATTAATCCCATCTATCAGTTCAAGTCCATTTTTAAAAGATAAAGTCAGTAGCCTTATTTTATCTTTTCCTGATTTAAAAGACATTCAAGTTAGCGAAGAATTATTTGCTAAGTTAAACTATAACAGAAAGAATAATCATTACAGAGAAGCAATTGAAATTGCTGCTATGTTATTGCTAAACTTTCGTCCAGATATTAGTAGTGGAAAAAATCATGTGTTGGCAATACTTTTTGATATGAATAGCTTGTGGGAGGAATATGTGTACCGTCAATTATTCAAAGGAAAACATAAAGATTGGAATTTAAAAGTTCAAAACTCAAAACCATTTTGGAGATTATCAAATTCAGTAAGAAACAAATCTATAAGACCAGATATTGTTATTGAACATAAAATTTCGAAATGCACTGCCATAATAGACACTAAATGGAAATTGCCTGATAACAATATTCCATCGGATGATGACCTAAAACAAATGTTTGTTTATAATGAATATTGGAGTGGTAAAAACGCAATTCTTTTATATCCAAAATCTGAATATCAAGAAGAACCAATTTACATTAAAGGAAATTTCACAAACAAACCAGGAGATATAAAAGCACATGAATGTGGGTTAATGAAAATGTCAGTTCTTGATAATACCAATTCAAAGTTGGACACAAAAATGGGCATTCGTTTAAATAAATATTTAGAAGAAAATATAATAACGTGAGTTTAAGTATATACGACAAAGTTATTGGTGCTTTAAAACAAGCAGAGAGCCACAACAGCAATTTGATGACCAAGCCGGAAGTAATTCTTTGGCCTGATCCTGAAAAGCTTTGGTTGGAAGTAATTCCTACTCTGCAAGAAAGTAGAGATAATCTTTTTATTTACGGCACACTTGAACCTAAAAAAAATCAAGGCCCTTCTATCTGGTTAAAGTGTATGTTGGCTAAATCAATTCCAGAAGCAATTTGGAAAAGTAAAACAACACCAATAATTTATTTGCCGGGAATATCGAAAAATGAACTCAAAAATGTAGAAGAAATTGGATTTCAATTGCAGCCTTTAGTAGAATACCAATACACAGGAACAACCTTCGCTCAAGAAAACGGAAAAGAATGGACTGTAATGGCTTTTGTAGAAAATCCAATTAATGGTCTAGGATTAAAAGTAAATAAAGATAACGCTATTAAAGAGGCATTAAAAAAAGCGTTGCCTTCCATTTTTCAGGATAAAGATATTTTTGTTGGTAAATCCTTTATTGATGCTGATTTTCTAAACAATCAATTATTTCCAAATATAATTCCAAGCATATTAAAATGGATTTGTAAAGGGGATGTATTTTTAGACACATTAGATGCTGGGAAGAAAGAAGTTTTTGCTAATATCTGCAAGGCACAATATGATTTTGAACCTGACCATCGCAACATAAAAGCTATTGTTGAAAAATTAGGAACTCAAAAAAATGGATGGAACAATGTTTGGGAACTTTATGCAGCGGCTCCAAATAAATATCCCGAAATAGAAGACCTATTGCGTTTAGCAAAACCAAATGATTTAGGAATAGGATTATATGCAATACCTCAAAATAGTTGGCCTCAAGTAAACGAAGAAAAGGAAGAGGAGTTACGAGCTCATCTAGAAAAAACACTAAAACTCGACCCTAAAAAAGCTAGTATAGAACTAAATCGTTTAGAAGCAGAACACAAAGAACGTAGAAATTGGATTTGGTATGAATTAGATAAAGCACCTTTGCTAAAAGCACTTTCTGGTTTAACTGAAATGGCAGCTAAAGCAACAACTCCATTTCCTTTTGCAAATATTGAAGAAATTACAAATTACTATATTACAGAAGGATTTAGAATAGATAATGCAATGCGTCAAGCATTTGCTGCCGTGAAAACTGAAAAGGACAAAACACTTATAAAAAAAATAATACAACTAATTTATAAACCTTGGTTGGAAAATTTAAATACTAAATTTCAAAACTTAGTTCAAAAAGACACTGCTATATTCACCTCTCAAAAAGCGAAGAAAGAAACAGAAAACTATGTATTATTTGTAGATGCTTTTAGATACGAATTGGCTCAAGAGTTTTGCGAAAGACTAACCAAATTAAAATAC
>JACMRQ010000109.1 GCA_014376355.1 Arcicella sp.
GAGCAAATTACAATAGAACATATTTTTCCAAGAAACCCAAATGAAAATTGGAATACAGATTTATCTCCTGAAGAGTATTTTCTTTTTAAAGAGAAGCATTTAAACACCATTGGAAACCTTACACTTTCTGGTAATAATGGCGCTTTGAGTAACAAATCTTTTTTGGCAAAAAAAGAGATGAATATTGATGGTAACGAACAAGGTTATCTGTTCAGCAGGTTATGGCTAAACTCTTATTTAAAAACCCTTTCCAATTGGGATGTTTCAAAATATGAAGAAAGACTGCAAATTATATACGAACGGTTCTTAAAAATATGGGCGTTTCCGGATGTTGAAATTGAGGATATTGATGAATCTGAAGAGCAGAATATTTTTGACGCTGATATCCCAACTTTCAAGAAACTGGAATATTTTATTTTTCAAAACACAAAGGTTGATGAAGATAAAATTGCTCAAATGTATTTTTATGTTGTTAGAAACCTCTATGAAAAAAACTCTCAATTATTAGTAGGCAACCAATCAGGATTAAAAATAACTAGAAATTCTTTTGATTTTAGATCGCCTCAAGAAGTGATAAATGGCTGGTTTATTGAGTCGAATATAGATAGTAATTCAAAATTCGTAATCTTAAAAAAGCTACTTTCCTTATTTGAAATGGAAGAAGAACTATTGATTAAATATTCATCGAATTCAGATAATGAAACAGAGACAAATAGGTTTGGAATTAGGAAAAAATATTGGCAACAAATTTTACCGCTGTTAAATCACACCAATTTATTCACTAATGTAAATCCAACAAAAGACCATTGGCTAAGTACAGGTGCCGGTATCGGAGGCATTTCTTACACACTTATAATTACAAAAACTCATGTTAGGATAGAACTGTCAATCTCAACTTCCAGCAAAGAAAAGAACAAGCTATATTTCAAAAAACTTCTAAAAAATAAAGAAGCTATTGAACAAGCGTTCGGTAACTCAATGATATGGGAAGAGCTTCCTGAAAATAAAATGAGCCGGATAAAAATTGAACGCGAAGGCGTCAATTTATACAACGAAACTGATTGGTCAATTATGAATGAATTTATTGTTTATAATCTCCCTAAGTTTGAAAATGCCGTTCAACCTTACATAAAGGATTTGAAATAATATAAACAGTCAACAAAATCAACCCCCCGTTTGGCGCAATAATGAAGGGTAAGCAATAGCGCAAATGCTTCTTTTGCTTTTTTTAAGGATCCAAGGAAAGATTGAAATCGTTAAAATAGATGCAATGGTATGCTAATTTAAGTGTAGGTACAAGTGACCATTTCACAGGCCAAAGCTACTTACTTGCGCTAAACAGGTAGATAATTATTCTGCAAGCAATGCCATTTCTGTACAAATTTTCAAAACATGGTAGGTAATGCTCATCAAGACCACTTAAAATAAATTTTTAGATCAATGCAAAATGAAAATTAACTTTTTTTCTAATTTATATCTCTGGTTATTATTAATAACCTTACCAGTAACGGTATTTTCGCAATCGACCGATTTTGTCATTCAAGAGGTGAAGTTTAAAAGTCAGGGCATCACGCTTGCAGGTTCCATTTTAAGGCCTAAAAATGCATTTGCGGCAGTGGTCATTGTGCATGGGTCGGACCCGGTAAAAAGAGAAATGGCGTTTGCAAAACGTCTTGCTAAAGAAGGTATTGCGGTATTGACGTATGACAAACGTGGAGTTGGAGCGTCTGGTGGGGTGTACGTAGGTCCTTCTGTTGGAAC
>JACMRQ010000110.1 GCA_014376355.1 Arcicella sp.
AAAAAACGCTTCAAATCATCTTGTTCATCGGTATTATTTATTTGAATGAGGTCTGTGTTTTTTATAATTCTTTTTTGAAAAAGTAAGCCAAAAAGATATTTTTTCCAGTATCCTTTCCCAATTGTCCAATGATCAAGCAAACCGTGAGTTGTGATACACTTTGCTGTTTTGATTCCTGCTAAATAGGGAGCTACACCCGCAAAATGCCATACGCCATGAATGTGAATAATATCGTATTCGTTCCCGTGAGCCTTAATCCAAGTATATAATTCAGGTGAAAATTCAGCCCAAAATTTTGAAAACCAATGACGTTTGCAAGTAATTACTTTTGCACCCGCTGGAATGGCGTATATCTTTTGTCCTTCAGAAATTGGCGTAAGAATGGTTACTTCCGCTCCTAATTTCATTTGAACAATGGCATGATCATAAATTATTTTTGGCGGACCGCCAATATCCCAAGAATATCCACAAATGTTTAAAATTTTCATTTTTACAATTACACATTTTTGTTAAGAATCACAGAAAATAGGTATGATAAGACTATGAATTTAATATCATATTTAATCTTTTCGCAAGCGGTTTTTCAATCCATTTATGTACATAAATACTTGTTATAACGATGGATATTATGATAAAACAGCTATATAAAACCTCTTGGCTTGCCGTGACAGTAAAACCCATAATTTGCGGTATTTTATTCATTAATAGCATCATTGGAAAATGAATGAGATACAAAGCATAAGACGCATCACCTAAAGTGAGGCAGAATTTTGGAAATGAAATTACTTCATTTTGTTCTAAATTCAATAATGCAATTAGTACCAAACTGGAAGGTAATCCAAAAACTAAAACTCGTTTCAATGAATCAATATCGCTCACTGTGTAGCCAAAATATATAATTACACTGAAAGATAAAATTAGCAAAAATACGGATAATAAATTCGGTAATTTAACGGATTTGTAAAATTGAAAAATCAAAAAGCCAAATAAAAATTCAAAGTTATAACCGCTAAAAAAGAAATTAAAATAATTCAAATCTCCATCTGGAACATCAACGATAAGATGAAAAAAAGAAATTCCTAAAACTATTACAGGAATCACCCAAAGCCTTTTCGAGATAATTAGAAGCGAAAACCCAAGGTAGAAAAATAGCTCATAACTTAAAGTCCAGGTTACAGGATTTATAGCAAAATGCAACGGAAATAAAGTATAAGTTTGAATATACGCACTGAATGTGTGGGGATAACCAATGCTAAAAATATTTTTATTTAGAATCAAAGTTATTAGCCAACTTGATATAAATAGTACGGTAGTAATCACCCAATAAATTGGATAAACCCGTACAAAGCGTTTTTTAAGATATTCTGTAAGTTTTGAAGGATTATTTAGATAGTTTTTACTCGTAAAATGAATAATAAAACCACTAATTACAAAAAATAAATCAACGCCTGCAAAGCCAAGACTGAAATAATCTCCTAAGAAAAGTGTAGGTTCAAAATACCTTTTCACGTATCCTCCCGTATGATGCATAACCACTGCTAAAGCCGCAAAACCTCTTAAAAATTGAATGGAATTAATTATTTTTTTGGATGACATTTTTAGAAAATAGCGTTCAGTAAGCGGTTTTATTATTGATTTAGTCTTTTATACCCTTCATACATTTCTACAGCCACATTTTCGGGTGAGTATTCTCGGATTATTTTTTCGGAAATCTGTCCCATTTGCTTCAAATCTACTTCTTGATTCATAAATTTAAGTAAAATAGTTGTCAATTGTTCAACATTATTAGGGGAAAATATATAACCATTTTCTCCATTTTTTATTAAATCAATGGCACATCCACATTTTTCTGAAACAATAACTGGTAGTCCGCAAGCCATTGCTTCGTTCACCACCAAGCCCCAAGGTTCGGAGTAACTGGGTAATACTAAAGCATTGCTAAGTGCCAAATATTCAGGGACTTGCCGAAACGAAACTCCCTGCTGAAAACATACATGTTGAATGTCTTTTTCTTTAACGAACTGTTGTAAATCTGATTTTTGTTCTCCATCTCCAAGAATAATTATTCCCCAATCTTCATTTAATTTTGACTGAGCAATTCTAAAGGCTTCGAGAAAAAGGAAAAGGTTTTTATAATCAATTAATCTTCCTACGAAAATGAAGTTTTTTGAAGCTAAGTTTAACGATTTTTGTCTTTCAATTCTTTTAGGTAGGCAATTCTGATAAATGCTTTTTAAAGCCTTATTGTCCACACAGTTTCGATTTGCCAGCATCTTTTCGGATTTTGCTCCTAACCCTAAAAGGTAGTTTTTTGAAAGTGTTCCAAAATTAAAATAGCCATCAAATTGCTTAATAATTAAGGATTTAAAGAATTCTTTAAACTTATTTCGAGCATGGTCATCGGCGGTTGATTCATTGGAAAGAATGGTTTTAATACTGCTCATTTTACAGTAAAATAACACCGCCCAAGATGCGTAATCATAGTATCCCGTTAAATTTACGATATCAGGTTTGAATACTCGGATGGCTTTTATTATTCCCGTAATTCTTTGCCATAATCCTACGTCTTCAAGGATACCATCGTGAAGAAGTTTGTAAGGATATTGATGAATAGTATTGTCTAAATCACCTAAATTAACTCGACTTTTTTCAATAGTTGCAATTTGAATAACCAATAATGAATCTTCTTTATTCGGGATTATTAACTCTTGTAACTCATTGAAAATAATTGCTTTATAATGAGCCCATAATTGATTGTGAATGATTAAAACTTTCATTTATGAGGTAATTGCAGGTGAAATATTTTTTTCTTTTCTTTGGAATGGATTGGGAGTTTTTTGCACGTACTTTATGCCTAAAAAGCGAATCATTACACAAAAAACAAACCAATAAGCAATTCCGTAAGGCTCACCACCTGTGAATAAAGTAACGAAATAACACATATAAAAATAGCCCAAAAATGTCGTCAAAGGATTTGTGCCATCTTTTATTGCTCTTAAAGCTTCTTTAAAAATAACCCAATTCATAAAGGCAAAACTTAGAAAAGCTATAATTCCACAATCAATCCAAGTTTCTAAAATTGGAATATCCATATAGAGATAACGGTATCCTTTTCCCAAAATTAATTCCCAAGGGGTTTCTAATAATACTTTTTTAAATTCTCCAAAACTATTTACCCTTCCCATAGCGGAATAATCAATTGTTTTCGCATCTTGTATTCCCGCAGCGGTTAAAATTGCTTTTGTGAAAGTAACTGTAAAAGTTTCATAATAGAGATTAATGATAGCTATTAATTGAGCTTGGGTACTAATAAAATAAGCAATTCCACAAAAGAAAACTGCAATTAACAAAAGATTTTGAGCTTTGAAAATACTTTTAAAACTGTTTTTTACTGTTTTTGCTGATACATTATAATATAAAAAGATGGCTAATGTAAAGAAAAATCCCAATAAAATAGACCTTGCTTGGGTTAAAACTAATACAACAATAGAGAAAATTATATTTGCTAAAGAAAATATTTTCCAAAGAGTATTTTTATTCTTTAACATGATATAAGATGAAAATACTCCTGCAAATGCATTCCGTGCATATACATGAGGATTGCCACTGGCAGTTGTTGTGCCATCGCCAAAAACAACTGATGCCCTTTGCCCGATAATAAAGTTGGCATTTGTTGCCATTGAATATATCAAACAGACACTCCCCAGAAATGTAAAAAAAACTACTATTGGTAGGAAGTAATCTTTGACATCATTAGACACGCCCATAAGTAAAATAAAAAAGACTGTAATAGATGCATAATTAGTTAAGTCCCTTATAAATAGTGAACTGTTTGATGAATAATTATAAATTGGATTAATAAAAATAAAATTAATCATCACTACAAATAGATATATAAACGCAAGCCTGTAGGTAGGTAAAAAGGGTTTATAGAATACACGAAGAAGTTCATTGGGTGAAACCATCAGTGCTAAACCCAGAATTAGACTAACAACTGTAAAAGTTGAGCCTCCTCCAAAGCCTAATACCTCTTTAAAGAAAAAAATCAAAGGGCTTCCCATGAAGACGATAAAAATTCCTAAGAATTGACGACTATATTTGAAGTTATAATACTTATTCATTCTGTAAAATTACAAACTATTAAATTACAATGGAGGGGATTTTAGGAAGGAAATTATGTTTTTATAGGATATTGGTTATAAAAACATGTTCTTACTACTTAACTGATTTAAACTCATAAGCCCAAAATATATCACCACCATTTTTTATAAATGATTTTACGGGTGTAAGGTTTGGGATTTGGTCTTTTGAAATAATATATTTATACTTCCCTGCTTGAAAACTTCTCAAAGCCTGATCTTTCAAAATACAATGACTCATATTGTTGTTATTCTCAAAAAAATAAACAGTATCAAAACGTTTTGTTGAATCTGAATCAACGTATTTCAACGCTATTTGGTACTGGGTATCAAACAGCTTTTCATCCTCAAAAGCAAATGATTGAGCCAAAATGGGTATGGTAAACTTACTTATGGAGTCGGATAATGGCATTTTTAATAACTTTGCAAGTTTGTGAATTCGATAGTTATCACTGGCATTTGCATCGTATTCCCGAAGAAGACATGCTTTATTTTTGGGAATTAACCCATCAAAATCAAGGGTTAAAGCAATTTTTTCATTGTTTTCTAAGCCCTTTACCCAAGAAACTGCGTCGGCAATGTTTTGGAGTTGTTCAGTTATAGCAATATTACTCTTATGAATAGCCCAGAATGAATTGAAAATTAAAAACAAAGCCAGAATTTCCAAAACCCATTTTTTTAGATTTCCCTTCACTAATTTAATTATACTGTCTATGCCAAATCCAATCATAATAATCGCCATTATAGATAGTGGAAATGTATGAGTACTGTACAGTTGAGCGGCTTTGAGAGAGGAAAATAGTATGAAGAGAAAATTAGCGATAAATAGAAAAGAGATGAATTTGGAGGAGTATAATTTAACCCAGAACCATGAACCTATAATTGCAAAAATTGAAAAGAAAATATTAATTGGTTTATTGAAGAAATTATTAATGAATTCCATGTTAAAATAGGTATCCATCTGATTGTGGTTTATTTTGATAAATACTCCACCAAGAAAGGATTTCATTAC
>JACMRQ010000111.1 GCA_014376355.1 Arcicella sp.
ACAGCCTTCCCAATGTCCGTAATCGTCAATAATTAATACTCCTTTTGTTAAAAGTTTTGGGTATAAATATTTCAATTCATGGGCTGTAGATTCATACCAATCGGTATCCAAACGCAAGAGAGCAATATTTTCTGAAATTGTTTGTGGAATGGTATCTTCCACTTTTCCTTGCACGAATTTAATATTTTGAATTGAATAATTAGTTAATTTCATATTATTCTGTACGTCCTGCAAATCTGCCAAGCACCACACAGAATTCAATTTATCTTGAACACTTTGTTTGAGTAAACTATCGGCATTCCCCCCTCTAAAATCCACATCATTTTCAGTTGGTTCAGACATTCCTTCAAAAGTATCGTAAAGAAAAATTTGTCGATTCTTCACTTGCAATGAATTCAAAGTCAAGGCAATCATCATTGAACTACCTCCACGCCAAACGCCGCATTCCACAAAATCTCCTTCAATATTGTTTTCAACTATATATTTTACAGCATTATAAAGAGCATACATTCGCTCAATACTGGTCATGGTATAAGGTTTACATTGTTGGAAAATTTTCAAAAAAACTGCATCTTGAATGAAGTCTTCGTCTGACTGAATTTTCGATATTTGTAATCCAAATGGTTTTAATAAATATCTACTTATGATTGACATGTTTTATATTTTGTTATTCTAAATTTAAATTAATATTGTACTATAATATTTTTCAATAATTGATTTCACATAATGAGGATTTAAAGAAAAATGTGGCATTTTTTTATAAATAAAATCTGTAAAAATACTTAAATCAACTTCGTATTCGTTCCCACCTTCTACCATACTAACGTTCGCCTTCATATTCAAAAAATCTTCAATTATGTTGATAATAGAAATTACATGGAGTTTATTTGGAAAAGCAACGTTAATAATATGATTATGAAAATTATTTTTTATTAGCTCCATTGTCCAAAACGCCACATCATCCGCATCAATAATATATCTGGTGGCATTTTTTGCTACTTGAATATTTTTACCAGCTATTATTTGATTGATAAAGAAATTAAACATCGTATTCGGATTGCCAATTTTCCCTACCACATTGGGTAATCTTATAATAAGATAATTACCAGTTTTCGATATTAAAGCCTCCATTTCTAATTTATGAAGAATGTATCTTGAATCTTGAAGTGTAGGATCAAATATGCTACAAGTACTGAAATAAACCAATAATTTGTTTTGTTGTAAAGCATTTTGTAGAAGCAATTTCTCTCTTAAATATTCGCTCTCAAGGGTGAGTTTTGAGTTTGATACACCTGAAGCAAATAAAATAACATTATCCTCATATATATCAAAGTGAGGTCTAAATGATTGAGCAATTAAGCCGTCTCCTATAATCATGTTTTGACGAATTGTCTTAGAAATTTATTTTTCTAAAATTTCCTTTAAAGTATGTAAAAGTTTATCCATTTCATAATTTTCTTCCATGTGCTTACGAGCATTTCTGCCCATTTTCCCACACAAAAGTGGGTCTTGGGCTAATTGAGTCATGTATTCTCCCATTGATTTCCAGTCGCCTTCTTCTACTAAAAAACCGGTTTCTCCATGCACAACAGCCTCTTTTATTCCTGCGTGACGAGTGCTGATAACAGGCAAACCCGTGGCAGACGCTTCAAGAATAGCAACGGGCGTTCCCTCGGAATCACCGCTTGGAGCGAGCATCGAATGCAGAAGAAAGACTCTTGCTTGATGAAATAATACTAAGATTTCTGCGGGAGATTTTTTACCTTTAAAATCAATATTATCCGCAATTTTTAAATCATCCGCCAATTGTTTTGACTCTTCCCATAGTTCGCCATCACCAACCATAATCAATTGAGCCTCAGGCACTTTCTTCAA
>JACMRQ010000112.1 GCA_014376355.1 Arcicella sp.
ACTTTAGAATTTATAAATGATACTATTAATGATGGCATTACTACTAAATCGTGCAAAACCTTTACTGCTCAGGTAACAATTGGATTGCAAAAACAATATTCAACTGAAATAATACCACTGAATATTTTCAAAGAAAAATTGCTAAAAACGCAACAATCCATTCTAGAAAAATACAATGTGGAATTGAGCACTAAAATAAGATTGTGCGAAATTTTCTTTTTAGGTCAAGAGGAACCCTCTGTGGAACTCGAATTTATCCAATATCCAAAATTCCCTCAAGAAGAATCAGTGTTAAAGAATGCTATTGTAGAATTAACAAAGTTGATGATGAATGAACTCGATCAAAACAGAGTAGTGATTGTATTTAGTGACGAGACCCTAATGCTGGAACAATCCGATGCAATCGACCCAAACATTCAATTATAAATCATAGTATCAAATAAAAAAGTAAAAAAATGAAAAAATTAATACTGCACATTCCGCATTCATCAACAATTATTCCAATCAAAGATGGATATTGCGTTACTGACGAAATACTAAATCAGGAAATACTAAAACTGGCCGATTGGTACACTGACGTTTTGTTTGAAAACTAAACTGATGTTAGTATTGAAGCTCCCTTTTCTAGAATTTTCTGCGATACCGAACGATTTTCAGACGACAGCCAAGAAGTAATGGCGCAATTCGGTATGGGAGTTTTATATGAAAAAACAGATGCCGGAAAACCATTAAGAAACAGTACGCCGGAATTACGTCAACACATTCTGGACAATTACTATTGGAAACATCATAACCAGTTTACTGAAAGCGTAAAACTTCAATTACAGGAATATGGTACTGCAAGAATAGTGGACTGTCATTCATTTCCACACAAACCACTAATCCGCGCTTTAGACCAATCTTCGTTCCGACCTGATTTCAACATTGGCACAGACTCGTATCATACACCGCAAAAGTGGATCGATACATCCATAGCGTTCTTCGAAGAAAAAGGATATTCATTGGGAGTCGATAAACCCTACAAAGGAAGCATAGTACCAATGGAGTATTATCAGAAAGATAAAAACGTACATTCGATAATGTTAGAAATAAACAGAGGCATTTATTTAGACGAACCCTCTAATGAAAAGTCCAAGCAATATCAGAAAACAAAACAAGTGGTACAAGAGTTTTTACAACTACTTAGAAATTTATAAAAAAGTGACTAATTTCAAAATTTCTAAAATTGATAGTGAATTCAAAAGTTACCTTTTACTCCGTTTCGTATTAATAATTAAACCAACATTATGGGCAATATTAAAATTAATTTAAACAAAGAATACTTTACAATTAAGAGGACCGCCGACTTCTTAAAAGACCTTGAGATAGCGTGCAAAACTATGGAAACAGATGTTTTTACAATACTTTTCACCAAATACGACTTATCCTTTGTTGAAGATTATGATGAAGTTTTAAAAATGATAAAAAGATAGGATGGCCGGTTGGAACAGACCAAAGTACGGAACAGTACTTTTGAATGTGACACAGTTCGATTCCAAATGCCTATTTTGCGAATTTGGAAAAACAGTAAAAGTATACAAATGGACCTACCAACACAAAAAGCTTACAACACCATCGAACAGTTTGGAATACTCCAGTCAGATTGCTTTCTATTTTCGCTTTGAAGACAATAGGTTAATTGATTTTGGTGTATGCAATGCGTATTTGGATAAAGAAGAAATAGAACAACTCAGTACTTAACAGCTGCAACATCTTTTATAGTTAAATTTTAAATACAAAAATTATGAATACAGTAATCGAAGAAAAAATTGAGATAGCTCCAGAACTATTAGAACAAGTACAAACACAAGTAGAAAAACAAGTTATCGTACACGGCGTTGTGGCAGCCAAACCCCCAAATGGACATTCAATTCGGCTATGGAAATCTATAGTTCTTATTCCTCACAACGCTACAAAACGATGCCGATTGATACAATCATACAATATCGCCTTATACCCTGAATGGCAATATGTAAACTCAGGAAAGCCACATCATTTTACGATGATATTTGAAGGCTTACCCACAGATTGTTTGCAATTCGATGTGCTTGAAATAATTCCTGAACCTTACGGTTTCGAAGTAAGAAACATCCATAGAAACGAACAAGATGTATATTATCTGTCTTTTTGAGATAAGCTAAAATAAGGCCGCCTAACATTTTGAAATATTTTATTAATATTTACCAATAACGCCCGCTGCCGTCCGAATTCATTCGGATGGTTTATTTCAGATTAACAGAAAAAAATCAAATTTCTCTATCCGGATAAATTCCTCAATCTCGGAGCTACCTTTTCTGGAAAATCAACTACAAACGATATTCCTGGTTTCTCTCTATTGCTGCTCGTAGCAAGAGGGCAACCAGTACTCTACAACCCCAGATTTAAACCAAAAAAAACCTCCTAATTATAATTTTATTTAATACCTTTGTTGGAAATAATCAGCATTAAATACAAATAAATCCCTTTATGATGGATATTTCAAGCAATAATTGGTTATCAATGAGTGATGGGGCGTTAGTAGAAACTATTGGAGCCTTTGTAAAACACCATCGTTTGTTACAAAACAAAACCCAACAGCAACTCGCCACAGAAGCTGGCATTAATCGCTCTACCATAACCCAAATAGAAAAAGGAGAAAAAATCACCCTACAATCCCTGCTGCAAGTGCTTCGGGTGTTAAACCTACTCTACATTATGGAAGCATTCAAAATACAGGAACAACTAAGTCCACTGCAATTGGCTAAATTGGAACAAAATAAAAGAAAAAGAGCC
>JACMRQ010000113.1 GCA_014376355.1 Arcicella sp.
AAAAATATGCAAGCCATTTTGGAAGCTGCCAACATGACCTTCGAGAATGTGGTTAAATGTACTATTTTCGTAAAAGACATGAATAATTTTGTGGCAATCAATGGTATTTATGGTCAATATTTTCCTGCAAATCCACCTGCAAGAGAAACCGTTGAAGTGGCACGTTTGCCAAAAGATGTTAATGTTGAAATTTCGTGCATAGCGACAGCATAAGTTGTGAATTGTGATTTTTGAGTTGTTATTTTGGAAATTGCATCTCAGAAATTGAAAATAACAGTTCACCAAATCACAAATAATAAAAGATGTCAGATAAACCAGTAAGAGTACGTTTTGCACCAAGTCCAACGGGTGGTTTACACATTGGGGGTGTTAGAACAGCATTATATAACTATTTATTAGCCAAGCAATTAGGCGGAAAAATGTTGCTTCGTATTGAGGATACCGACCAAGCTCGGTTTGTCGAAGGTGCGGAAGAATATATCATTGAAGCCCTCTCATGGGTGGGCATCACGATTGATGAAGGCGTGGGCGTTGGTGGCCCACACGCACCCTATCGTCAGTCCGAAAGAAAGACGATATACATGGATTATGCGATGCAATTAATCAACTCTGGCAAGGCTTATTACGCTTTTGATACATCGGAAGAATTGGATGCTATGCGACAAACCCTTGAAAGTCAGGGTTCTGCATTTCAATATAATGCTGCCACGAGAACAAAGTTGAACAATTCTTTGACGCTTTCGGAAATGCAAACGAAAGCAAAAATTGAAGAGGGTGTTCCTTATGTAATTCGTTTTAAAGTACCATCAAAGGAAGAAATTCGTTTTAAAGATATTATTCGTGATTGGGTTTTAGTTCATTCTTCAACGGTGGATGATAAGGTTTTGATGAAGTCGGACGGAATGCCAACCTATCACCTTGCCCATGCTGTGGATGACCATTTAATGGAAATTTCACACGTAATTCGTGGAGAAGAGTGGCTGCCTTCTGCTCCTTTGCACGTGCTTTTATATCGTGCCTTTGGATGGGAAGAAAGTATGCCTCAATTTGCTCATTTACCTCTTTTATTGAAACCAGAAGGTAATGGAAAGCTATCAAAAAGAGACGCAGATTCGGGTGGATTTCCTATTTTCCCTTTATCTTGGACCACCACAGATGGTACAAAAGCGATTGGTTTTAGAGAGGAAGGATACTTGAAGGAAGCTCTCATAAATTTCTTGGCTTTCTTAGGTTGGAATCCTGGAACGGAACAAGAAATGTTTTCGATGGATGAATTAATTACGGCATTCTCTCTGGAAAAAATCAATAAATCAGGAGCAAAATTTGATATTCATAAAGCAAAATGGTATAATCAACAATATTTGAAATTATCTTTGGATGAAGAGTTAGCTAAAACATATTTGCCTGATTATGAATTAGATACAGCTAAAAAATTAACCCATTTATTTAAAGAACGGGTAACATTTCCTCAAGAAATTGCCCAAGAATCAGAAAGACTATTAACAACACCAACAACTTATGATGAAGCAATTGTTGCCTCAAAATGGAATATTGATGCTAAAAATGGAATTACGGCATTTCAACATATTTTACCCAATATTGAAAATTTTGTTGCCGATGAAATCAAACACGCTCTTCACGATGAATTGGAAAAGTTGGGAATCAAAATGGGTAAAATGATGCAAATGTTACGTATTGCCATCATGGGAACGGGAACGGGACCAGATTTAATGCTTTCAATGGAAATAATGGGGAAAGAGGAAGTGAATTTAAGATTAGAAAAGGCTTTGGCAGAATTACCAAACTTATAATAAATAATAAAATCATGGCTAAGAAAAAAGAAGTAAAAAAAGAAGAACTTCCTAAAGTCCACAAAGACCTTGAAGGATTCGATATTTCCATAAACACTTTCGGTGAGATTAATCGCTCGATTGACATTGAGAAAATCAATGCATTTTTGAATAAAAATATGGATGATAAGAAATTGAGAAATAGAAACGAAAAATGAATATAGATCAAGCTTCACTACAAAAAATAGCTCATCTCGCCCGTTTAGAGATGCCCGAATCTGCCGAAAAAGAAATGATGGATTCGCTTAATTCAGTTTTGAGTTGGATGGAAGAGTTGAATGAAATCAATACGGATAATGTGAAGCCTTTGACACACATGAGTCTGGAAATCAATGCCTTTCGTGAAGATAAAGTTATTCCAAACATCAGTCGTGAACAAGGCTTGAAGAATGCTCCGAAACATGATGGGATGTATTTTAGCGTTCCGAAGGTGATGGATTCATAATATTGAATACTGGTTATTAGTTACTATGAAATAACTAATAACCAGTATTCAATCAACGATAATATTCTAACGCCTTCTTCATCTCCGATTTCGATACTGAAATGTCGTACCCACATTTTCCTGCTCCTTCCAAAAGTGAAAATCTAACTTCTTTTCCTTTATTTTTCTTGTCTTGTGCTGTCAAAGCAATGATTGATTCAATATCTACTTCTTTGATAGTGGCTTTTCCATAAACCGAAAAAATAAATTCTTCGATGTTTTCCAAAGTCTTTTGGTCAATCATGTTACGTTTAAAGGAAATAAAGGCTTCGCAAATCATTCCTGCGGCAATGGCTTCACCGTGAAGTAAATGAAGTTTTGGTTTTCCTAGAAAATACGTCTCAATGGCGTGTCCGAGCGTATGTCCAAAATTTAGTATTTTTCTAATACTCTTTTCTGTTGGGTCTTCCGCTACAATTTGCTGTTTAATGGCCACTGAATGAGCAATTAAATCCGTAAAATCTTGTTCTTCAAAGTCTTTTCTACGTATTTCTTCCCACTTTTTACCATCCATTATTAGACAATGTTTAATCACTTCGGCAAAACCAGAACGTAATTCGTCATAGGATAAAGTCTTTAAAAAATCAGCATCAATTAACACCGTATTTGGAAGCTGAAAAACGCCAATATGATTTTTAAGTCCGAGAAAATCAATGCCTAACTTTCCTCCTACGCTGGCATCAACCTGAGAAAGTAAGGTCGTTGGAATCTGTATAAAATCAATGCCTCTTTTATACGTTGAAGCACAAAATCCACCCATATCCCCAATAACTCCTCCTCCCAAATTAATGGTTAAGCTATGACGGTCTAATTCATTATCAGTCATGGCTTGCCAAATTATCTGACAGGTGTCTATATTCTTCTCGGATTCACCCGATTTAATTTTTATTACCTTGTGTTTTGGCAAGAAAGTCTTAATCGTTGGATAGCAATATTTAAAGGTATTTTCATCCACAATTACTTGAATTTTTGTGTATGAATTTGCACTTAAAAATGCTGGAAGACTTTCGGAAATTGGAGAAATTTGAACAGACATGGTTTTCAATTATCAGTAAACAGTTATCAGAAATCAATTTTGACTTTTAACTTTTCTCAAAATTACCCAATAATTCTATTATTCTAACATCAAAGAATCTGTTTTACTGTATTATGGTATTTTTCTAATAATTCGTTATCAGCTAAAAGCTCTGTAATTAGATAATCTACTTCATCAAGTGAACCCACTTGTAGGCGAAGCGTTGAATTTAATTTTTCGGAAATCACGGGATAATTTTATTAATTGTAAGATACTTTGATAAAACACACTTTTAAAATATTTTTGATTTGATTATTGATTCACTAATTGCACGAATTTACTTGTTTTAAAATTATTATTTTTTTGTAAATTGCAAGAATC
>JACMRQ010000114.1 GCA_014376355.1 Arcicella sp.
AAAAGTGCTTCAGGCATGATGTTCAAAAATGCGGAAGACAATAATAATCTTACAGCGTATGGTATAAAGAATGATAACTTATTGATTACCAGTACTTACCAAAAATCCTTAGATAAGGATGCACTTTGGTTGTTGAGAACGTGTGCTTCGTATTCCTACAACGAAGATGGTTTGCGGGCGGGTACAACAAATTTGGGAAAAATCGAACAACGCTCACAATTTAGAACAACTTTAATTCGGGCATTTGAAGGAAATAACAATATTTTATTTGGTACAGAAGGACACCTTCTTCAATACAATTTAATGATTGATAATACATCCTCGCAAAACGGATTGAAATATAATTATTCCTTGACTGATAGTTACGGAGCAATGTTTACAGAATCAGAATTTTATATCTCTCGAAAATTAGCAGGACGTGCTGGAGTCAGAGGAGAATATTCGTCTTTGGCTTCGGGAGTTAATGTTGCACCAAGATTTTCATTGGCTTATAAAATGGGGCAATATTCACAAGTATCAATGGCAGGTGGAAAGTTTTATCAAACGCCTGATCATCAGTATTATTATCGAAACAAAACTTTACAATTTGAGACCGCAACTCATGCCGTTTTGAACTATCAAATCATTAAAAATAAACGGACTTTTAGGGTGGAAGGATACTATAAAAATTATGAAAATTTAGTAAGAGAATATACGGCAACGCCAGGCTATTTTGATGCGAATCCTCAACGTTTTCCGAAGGGTAAAACTGATAATACTGGGTATGGTTTTGCTCAAGGGATTGATGTGTTTTTCCGTGATGCTAAAACAATAAAAAATGGAGATTTATGGGTGAACTATAGTTACTGCGATTCAAAAAGATTGTTCGGAAATTATTTGACCGAGGCTCAACCAACTTTCGTTTCCAACCATAATTTGAACGTGGTTTATAAGCACTTTGTTGCAAAACCAATGATGACAATTTCTGCAACATATTCTTACACAAGTGGTCGTCCTTTCTATAATCCCAATAATCAGAATTTCTTGTCTGAACGTACACCAGATGTACACAATATTAGTTTTGGGGCAAATTATTTGACTAATATCAAAGGTAATTTTATGGTTATTTATTTGTCAGTTGATAATGTTTTAGGCACAGAAAGAATATATAATTATCGTTATTCAGCAGACGGTAAAAATCGTATTTCTACAACTCCACCTGCCAACCGAATGATTTTGATTGGCACGTATATTACAATTTCAAAAAAGAAAGTTTTGCCCGAAGATATGCGTAGGAATTAGGAGAATTATATTCAAAATTATCGATGCACAACAAACCGCCAATTTTTAGTTTGAATTTTCTCATTCAAATGCACCGTTACACCAATAGAAAATTCTTTAAAACCTGCTTTTTTAAGGACATTTTGAGACGGTAAATTAAAAAATGGTGTATCAGCAAGAATGGTTTTCAACGATGGTTCTGTTTTTGCCCACTCAATTAAACAAGTTAGGGCTTCGGTTGCATATCCTTTTTCACGATGATTACCGTCGATAAAATAGCCAATCATCGTAACACCTTCTTGGTCAGGAAAACCAGCGAAGCCTATTCCACCAATTGAAATATTTTCAGATTCCAGAACAATATCCCAGTTAGTAAACCAAAAAAAATCGCTTTGATGTTCGGCAGTCATGGGAATCCAGAAATTAATAAGCGCATCTTGGGTTTCAATATGGTCAAAATCTGATACTTGCCAATTTGAAGAATTTAGACCTAAGCGAGCTTCCATTTTGTTCCTTCCTTCTGAATTCCATATTGTAAGTAATTGGTTGTCAAGTGGTATGAGCCGTAAACGGTTGGAGTAAATTTCTATCATTATTTATTAAATCGCAAGGAACTTTTAGGATACTACAAAGGAATTATTTAGAATTTAAAATATTGAAAAATGATGACTTCGCTCAAAGAGAAGTCATCATTAAAAATTATGCAACTTTCTCTTTTCGAATGCCAATTAAAGCCATCATTCTACCCGTTTTACCCTTCTCTTTTCGATGTGAAAAATACGCATCATTATTCAATACGGTTGAAAAACTGGAAACTTCAATTTGGTTTTCTGGTACGCCACATTTTAATAATTGAGAAACATTTGCTTTCTTCAAATCAACATAAAATTTTGGTTTTCGGCCACTTTTATCTAACTTTTTTAAGTCATAAGTAAATAAGGCGGCAACATCTTCGCCTACTTCAAAAGAGCTTTCATCAATGCACGTTCCAACATATACGTAACAATCTCGTGGATGTGTTTGAAACTCCTCTTTCATCCGTTGAATTGTTTTGGCGGTAATATCTAAAACTGTTCCCTTCCATCCTGCATGAATAGCAGCAACTGCCTGATTTTTAGTGTCATATATTAAAATTGGAGTACAATCAGCAGTCGTTACAGACAAAAAAGTATTGGCATTTTCTGTAATCATGGCATCATATCCTTCATAAATTTTACTCCGAGTAACTTTCAATATCTTGTCTTTATGGACTTGAAAACTTTGAACGACACGACTCTTTTTAATACCCAAACTTTCGAAAAAGCGTTCCTGATTTTCCTGCACATTTTCGGGTTTATCATTCGTAAAAAGCCCTAAATTCAATGACAAATGAGGCAAATTACTAATTCCTCCTTTTCTATTACTTTCAACGGCAATTAATTCGGGAAATTGTTGAAAAATTTTTGGTTTTATATACATTTTAAGTTTCTTGTGTGTTAGTTTGTTTCAAAATAAACGTAAATTAAGTAATATTGACTGCCTTTTAACAATGTTGGTTGCTTATTGTTAACCCGAAAGTTAGACAAACAATTCTAAAATTTGAGATATTTTCAATGAAAAGATGGTGGTATTATTTCTTATTAATCGTCATGTCGACGACTTGTAAACAAGGAAAAACTGTTCAACAAGGTGGGATTGCTATTTCTTTTGATGATAGATTTGTCAAACAATGGTATCAACTGCGTCCGCTTCTGAAAAGATATAACGTAAAATGTACATTTTATATTACACAACCCGATAGTCTTTCGGATGAAGAAGTGAAAATGCTTCATCAACTTCAAAAAGAAGGACATGAGATTGGCTGTCACGGGGCAATGCACGTGCGTTCAATGTACTATATTTGGGATTTTTCTTTGGATGAATACATGAAAAACGAAATTTTCTCTGCCCTCCGAACGATGAAAAAGCAGGGATTTAACCCGAAAACTTTTGCCCATCCAGGTGGTTCACAGACTTGGTATTCTGACCGAGAATTATTGAAATATTTTACGCTACTGCGAGATGTTTCCATGAAAACCAGAACCATTTGGGATTATGACTTTACGCATGAAATAGAGGATATTGATGAAATTTATTATCAACACGATAATACTCAAAAAGTCAATGCTCTATTGATTGATACAAGTGCGAAACTTGCCATTGCAGACATAAAAAAAGGATTAAATCGAGCATCAAAAGAAGGTTCAGTATTAATGCTTTTTGGACATAAACCCCTGACAAAGAATACTAAAAAAATGGACGGATATGGTTTTGACGTACAATTTTTAGAACAAATCTTATTAGAAAGTGCTAAATTGAACTTGAAAACTTACACAATGCAAGAATTAACAAATCCCTTATGAAAATATCAACAACATTTATTACAACAATTATTTTAGTAATATTCTCATTATCAGGCTATTCGCAAGATAATGATTCGACCACAATACGTAAAATCTTCAATGAATCTCTTGGAAAAGGGAAGTCTTATGAATGGTTACGAGAACTAACCACTAAAATTGGGCCCAGATTAAGTGGTTCAGAAGGAGCTAAAAAAGCGGTTGCTTGGGGTAAAAATCTTTTGGAATCAGAAGGTTACGATAAAGTTTTTCTTCAAGATGTCATGGTTCCTCATTGGGTTCGAGGTAAAAAAGAAGAAGGCTATATTCTGAACAGTAAACAAAAAACTATTGTGCCAATAGTAGCTTTGGGAGGCTCAATTTCAACGTCAGAAAAAGGAATTACGGCAGAAGTTATTGAGGTGAAAACGTTCCAAGAATTACGTGATTTAGGTAAAGAAAAATGTCAAGGCAAAATTATTTTCTTCAACCGCCCGATGGATCCAACCAAAATTAATACTTTTGAAGCCTATGGACAAGCTGGTGATCAACGTAGAAGTGGGGCAAATGAAGCTTCAAAAATGGGAGCAATAGGTGTGATTATTAGGTCATTAAGTAATACAGAAAACGATTTTCCACATACGGGTTCCATGCAATATGCAACTGGTGTGGCATTAATTCCTGCAGCGGCTTTGAGCACTAATGCAGCAACTTTGTTGAGCAAAACGTTAAAAGAAAATCCAAATTTGAAGTTCCATTTTCGTCAATCGTGCGAATCCTTACCTGACGCTCCTTCTCATAATGTTGTAGCGGAAATAAAAGGTTCTGAAAAACCCGATGAAATTATTGTGGTAGGTGGACATTTAGATTCATGGGATTTAGCACAAGGAGCCCACGATGATGGTACTGGAATTGTTCAATCAATGGAGGTGTTAAGAATATTCAAAACTTTAAACATTAAGCCTAAACATACGCTTCGTATAGTGTTGTTTATGAACGAAGAGAACGGAACTAAGGGTGGAATCAAGTATGCAGATTTAGCAAAAGCCAACAATGAAAAGCATATTTTTGCAATGGAATCCGATAATGGAGGATTCACACCAAGAGGTTTTGGAGTACAGGGTGGTTCGGCAGAAATATTATTGAAAATTAAAGCATTTCATGCCATTTTATCTCCGTATGGATTGAATGAAATTGAGAAAGGTTCTGGCGGTTCAGATATTGGTCCTCTCGCTCCCCAAGGAACTGTTTTATTAGGTTTCAAGCCTGACCCACAGCGTTATTTTGAATATCATCATGCCTCAAACGACCGTTTCGAAACGGTTAACCAACGGGAATTAGAGATGGGAGCAGCTTCAATGGCCTCGATGATTTATTTGATTGATAAGAATTTCTAATTCATTTCATCAAAGTAAAAGCCACATATTGATTATATATTTCTCCATTTTTTATCTTCCCTATAACCATACAAGTAAAAATATTGGGTGTTAATCTTTTTTTAATAAATTCCGTGCCAACTTAGGCATAATATTTTCGAATACACTAAAAGTAACATTAGCAATGCTTTAATCGTTTTAAAAGTAAATAGATAAGAAGTTCTGACTATTTAATGAAAGAGCTTGAAAGATTAATATGGGAATAATATTTTGGTAGAAATAAATTAAAAAATATAAAAATATTTACAAAATTATCTAATATATAGTGATAATTATCAGAGTAAATTTTATAAATTAATGGTAACTTTGCAAACAAATAAAAAGACTTTTTTGCTTTTGCAAATAATATATAAAAACCACGACTCATAGCAAATCATGGAAAAGATAAATGAAAGGATTGAAGTAATGAACCATCTCGCCCTTGGCATGGATGACATAATGGATAAATACCTCATTCCTATAGATACAAACTGGCAACCTTCAGATTTTTTGCCAGATCCCAGCAAGGAATCATTCTTTGATGATGTGAAGGAAATCCAGCAAGCTGCCAAAGAATTATCGTATGATTATTGGGCAGTTCTTATTGGTGACATGATTACTGAGGAGGCTTTGCCAACTTATGAATCCTCAATTATGGTGGTGAAGGGCGTTGATATGACTAATGACCCTCAAGGTTGGGCTCGTTGGACTCGTGCGTGGACGGCTGAGGAAAATCGTCATGGCGACTTGTTGAGTAAATATGTTTATTTATCAGGGCGAGTAAATATGAAAGCCGTTGAGACTTCAACACAATATTTAATTGCTGATGGTTTTGATATTAAAACTGATGATGATCCTTATAAAACCTTCGTTTATACGTCTTTCCAAGAATTAGCAACCAATATTTCACACCGTAGAACGGGTGCATTAGCCAAGAAAAATGGAAATGCTTCCTTGTCCAAAATGTGTGCTATGATTGCTGCTGATGAAATGCGTCATCACAAAGCTTATAAAAGTTTTATTTCCAGTATTTTTGAATTAGACCCATCTGAAATGATGATGGCTTTTGCTGATATGATGAAGCAGAAAATTGTAATGCCTGCTCACTTTTTGCGTGAAATGAATGGTCAAAAAGGTGGTGTTTATGGTCACTTTTCTGATGCTGCTCAACGTTTAGGAGTATATACTGCTAAAGATTATATTGATATTTTAGAAATATTATTGAACGACTGGAACGTTTCGACCATGACAGGTTTGAACGATACTGCGGCAAAGGCACAAGATTATTTGATGCGTTTACCAGAGCGATTGACCCGTTTAACGGATAGAATTAAAGTCCCAGAATTAGAATATAAATTTTCATGGATTGACTAAAATTATAATACAGACAGCCTTGTGCTTCGTATTGAAGGAATAAAGAAAAAGGGTAAAAGTTCAAAACTTTTACCCTTTTTTACGTCAAACAAGCTCTAATTGCTTTATCATTAAATGGTTGTGAGTTTTAATTTTCTCCTCTAAATTATCTATCAATTCATCTGAACCCAAATAAATAATGCTTCTTTGATGAATTTTCTGGGGAATAATATCCAAAATATCCTCTCGTCCATCGCAGGCTTTTCCACCGGCTTGTTCAATGACAAATGCCAACGGATAACATTCATAGAATAATCTTAATTTTCCACTTTCAGCTTTCCGAGTTGGTGGGTAAAGATAAATTCCGCCTTTCAATAAATTTCTGTGAAAATCTCCTACCAACGAGCCAATGTAACGAGCCATACAACCTGATTTTTGACGCATTTCTTCAATAAATTCCTTAATATAGTTGGGAAATTCATTAAAATATGCCTCATTTACTGAATAAATATTGCCTGTTTTTGGCATTTTTATATCAGCGTGCGAAAGGAAATATTCACCCAATGAGTTTTCATAAGTGAAGCCATTTACGCCTTTGCCCGTAGTATAAACCATTATTGTTGATGAACCATAAAGAATGTATCCCGCTGCAATTTGTTTGCGTCCACCTTGCGTAAAATCTGCCTCCGTTGCGGGGGTTCCAATAGGACTAATTCTGCGATAAATTGAAAAAATTGTGCCGATAGATACGTTTACATCAATATTTGAAGAACCATCCAGCGGATCCATTGCCACCACATATTTTGCATAATGATTATTGGTTTGGGTAATTTCATTGTCTTCCTCCGAAAGAATTCCCACCACTTGCCCACCATTTACCAACGCCCTTATAAAACGAATATTAGCAATAATATCTAACTTTTGTTGGGCTTCTCCTTGCACATTATCACGTCCCAAAGCTCCCGTAATATCAATAAGTCCAGCTCGATTAATTTCACGATTTATGATTTTTGAAGCAAGGGCAATGTCTCGTAATAATTGAGAAAGTTCACCCGTGGCATAAGGAAAAGCATCTTGCTGACTTTTAATGAAGCGGTCGAGCGTTATGCCTACGGGTAAAGCTAATGTGTTTTCGGTTTGCATGAGTTTTTCGGTTTTCGATGTTAAATGGTTGTTTTTGTTCTCCGATGTCCGTTAATTGAAAACCGAAGAACGAAAATTATTTATCTAATAATACGCTGATAGTTCTCTTCAAAAGAATTTTTTAACTCCTTTGCTTTTTCATCATACGCTTCTTTGTCTGTCCAAGTATTGCGAGGATTCAAAATTTCTTCTGGTACATTAGAACATTTTACAGGCATTTCTAAGCCGAATATTTCGTGTTTTATAAAACTAATATTATGAAAATCCCCTTTCAAAGCTGCCCGAATCATAGCACGAGTGTAAGAAATTTTCATGCGTGAACCTACCCCAAAACCTCCGCCCGACCAGCCCGTATTAACTAACCATACTTTCACATCGCCTGATTTAATTTTTTCACCCAATAAATCAGCGTATTTCTTTGGACTAAGCGGTAAAAATGCTGCCCCAAAACAAGCTGAAAATGTTGCTTGTGGCTCTTTTACGCCCATTTCCGTACCTGCTAATTTGGCTGTATATCCCGATAAAAAATAGTACATTGCCTGTTCAACGCTTAATTTTGAAATCGGAGGTAAAACCCCAAATGAATCGGCACTTAGGAAAAAAATATTTTGCGGAGAAGTCCCAATTGAAGGAGTTGCTACGTTTGGAATATAATTAATCGGGTATGCTGTTCTCGTATTTTCAGTAACACTATGATTAGCGTAATCCACTGTACTTGAATCATTTATAAATCTTGTATTTTCTAAAATTGTTCCGTAACGAATGGCTCCAAAGATTTCTGGTTCCTGTTCTTGGCTTAAATTTATCACCTTAGCATAACATCCACCTTCAAAATTAAAGACTTCATTTTCATCCCAACCATGTTCATCATCGCCAATTAATTTACGATATGGATCGGCTGATAAGGTTGTTTTTCCAGTGCCAGATAATCCAAAAAATAAAGCTGTATCGCCCTCTACTCCAATATTAGCTGAACAGTGCATTGAAAGCACCTTTTTTTCTTCGGGTAAAATGTAATTTAATACTGAGAATATTCCCTTTTTCATTTCTCCCGCATAGCCTGTTCCACCGATTAAAATTATTTTTTTTGTGAAATTAATCATCGTGAAATTTCCTTGTCGTGTGCCATCTATTACTGGATCAGCTTCAAATTCAGGAACATTTAAGATTGTCCATTCGGGTTCAAAATTTCCTATTTCTTCTTCAGTTGGACGTAAGAAGAGATGATGACAAAATAAATTATGCCAAGCTAAAGTATTAATTACGAGAATATTAGTTCTGTGTTTTTCTGAAGCACACGCACAAGCATAGCGAGCATATAGTTTTTTATCCGCCGCAAAATCAATCATTTTTTGGTATAATTTATCAAAGCTTTCACCATCAAAAGCCTGATTAATTTCTCCCCATGCCACTGTGTCGGCGGTTTTATCGTCATAAACAATAAATTTGTCTTTCGGAGAACGCCCCGTGAATTTTCCAGTATCGCACATGAAAGCACCTTTATCGGTGAGTGTACCTTCGCCATTTTGCAATGCTTCTTCGACCAAAGTGGAAACCTTCAGATTTAAGTGGATAGCTGGGTGTCGATTAAAAAGTGGGTGTTTAATTGTTTGCGTGGCAGTTTTGCTGAGGTCAGCCGTTAAGATGTTATGTTTCATATTTTCATTATTTTAGTTTCTCTCTATTAATTTTATTTAGTATATAAACTTAAACGCTTTTTTGAATTGCTAATACAAAGGTATATTTGCGAAAACTTAAAATCAAGCGAAAATTCGCTAAATTAAATTATTTCGCAAAAATCTTGAAATAGTTTAATAAATTGTGGGAAAATTGTCTAATATTTATAATTTTAAGTTTAAAAAGCCTGTCTCACAATGTGGACAGGCTTATAATTATCCCTAAGTTATTCGAGTAAAAAAAATAACAAATTTTTTGATATTTTTTGGTAGGGACGAATAGCATTCGTCCTTTATGTCACGGAAGGACGAATGCTATTCGTCCCTACATATCCCTTCCTACAAAATTATTATATCCTAATGAAATTGCTCTTCTTCCGTTGAACCTTTCAAAGCCCCAGTTGATGATAAACCAGCCGTAACAGTATTTTGAACGGCATCAAAGTAGCCCGTTCCTACAAAAGATTGGTGTTTTATGGCTTTAAAACCTTTTGCTTGCAAAGCAAATTCACGCTGTTGTAATTTTGAGAAACCCGCCATTCCATTGGCTACATAATCAGATGAAAGCTCAAACATAGCGGTATTTAAGGCATGGAAACCAGCTAAAGTAATAAATTGGAATTTATAACCCATTTCCGCTAATTCTTCACGGAATGTTTCCATCTGCTTTTCATCCATAAATTTTGCCCAATTAAAAGAGGGCGAACAATTATACGCCAACATTTTTCCTGGATAAACTGCATGGATTCCTTCCGCAAAAGCCCGAGCCATCGTCAAATCAGGATTGCCAGTTTCCATCCAAATCAAATCTGCATAAGGAGCATAACTCAAACCTCGGTTAATGCCTTGTTGCAAACCATTTTTAACGTGATAAAATCCTTCAGAGGTTCTGCCTTTTTCATAATCTACAAATTTAATATCTCTTTCGTCAATGTCAGAAGTTATCAAATTTGCTGCTTCAGCGTCTGTACGGGCAATAACCAAAGTTGGCACGCCGCAAACATCGGCTGCTAAACGAGCCGCTACCAGTTTGTTAATGGCTTCTTGAGTAGGCACTAAAACTTTACCTCCCAAGTGTCCACATTTTTTTGCAGATGACAATTGGTCTTCAAAATGCACGCCCGAAGCCCCTGCTTCAATCATCCATTTCATTAATTCAAAAGCGTTTAAATTTCCGCCAAATCCCGCTTCGGCATCTGCTACGATTGGCACCATCCAATGAATATCTTCTTCGCCACCAACAGATTGAATCTGGTCTGCACGCAACAAAGCATTATTGATTCTTTTCACTACATTCGGAACGCTATCGGCAGGATACAAGCTTTGATCAGGATACATATTTCCTGAAAGATTGGCATCTGCTGCTACTTGCCAGCCGCTCAAATAAATAGCTTTCATACCCGCCTGAACCTCTTGAACGGCTTGATTGCCAGTTAATGCTCCCAAACCCGCTACCCATTCATCAGTATGTAGTAAATTCCAAAGACGTTCGGCACCCATACGAGCGATGCTGTAATTAAATTTATAAGAGCCCGCCAAACGTGCCACTTCTTCGGCAGTGTATGGGCGTTCAACACCTTTCCAGCGTGGGTTGGTTGTCCAATCGGTAACTAATGCTTGGATTCTGTCTTCTTGTGAAATTTTCATGATTTTGTTTTGTTATAAATGCTTGATATTTGTTTTTTGTAATTTTCGAATTATTTATACCTCATAATTCATACCTATTTTACGCTTCTATTTCCTCTCCAATTAAAAGTGTGCTATATGCTTCGGTAGTAAGGAAAAGGTCAAATTTTTCTTGGGTAACTAATTTGTCAAAAAGATTAATAGCATCGAAAAACTTTCCGTTGAAATAATTATCTTCCCCAATCAAATGTTTAATTTTTTGAATTTCATCCGCCAAAAAGAATTTGTACATCGAAATATCAATCGTTACGCCATAATATGTTTTTGCCTTATGATGTATCCATTGCCAAAGTTGGGCTCTTGAAATCTCAGCGGTTGCGGCATCTTCCATCAAATTATGAATGGCAGCAGCTCCCACACCTCTCAACCACGACTCAATATAGAGAATACCAATTTGGATATTCATCCGTATGCCCGCTTCTGTAATACAGCTATCTGGAATAGTGAAATTGCTTAACTGCGAGGCTGTAATCACTTCATTTTCAAGCATTATGTGTTTTTGGTGAGGATTATTTCCTAAAATTTTATCGAAAGGGATCAACGCTACACGGATTAAATCGGGATGAGCAACCCACGTTCCATCAAATCCTGTGGAGGCCTCTAATTCTTTGTCGGCGGTTACTTTATCGAATGCTAATTTATTGATATGTTCATCTTTTCTACTCGGAATGAATGCCGACATTCCACCCATGGCGTGTGCTTTGCGTTTGTGGCAAGTTTGCACCAAAAGTTTGGCGTATGACCGCATAAAGGGAACTGACATTGTAATCTGCGAACGGTCGGGGAGGACACATTCGGGAAATTGATGGAATTTTTTAATACAAGAAAAAATGTAATCCCAACGTCCTGCGTTTAATCCCGCAAGGTGTTCACTAAGCATATATATGATTTCGTCCATTTCAAAAGCTGCCGTAATTGTTTCAATCAAAACAGTTGCTTTGATAGTTGCACGAGGTATTCCGACGGCTTCTTGAGCCGCAATAAATACATCATTCCAAAGTTTGGCTTCGAGGTGACTCTCTATTTTTGGGAGATAAAAGTAAGGACCACTTCCCCGTCTGATTAATTCCCATCCATTATGAAAAAAGTATAAACCAAAATCGAATAAAGAGGCTGAAATGGGTTCTCCGTCAATCAAAATGTGATTTTCTTCCATGTGCCAACCCCTTGGACGAACTTTCAAAACAGCCACATCTGCATTAAGGCTATATTTTTTTCCATTTTCGGCAGTAAAATCAATCTGTTTTCTGATAGCATCACGAAGATTAATTTGTCCATCCAATAAATTATTCCAAGAAGGCGTACTGGCATCTTCAAAGTCTGCCATAAATACCTTTGCACCCGAATTCAGGGCATTAATGACCATTTTTCTATCAACAGGTCCCGTGATTTCGGTTCTTCTATCTTGTAAATCTGCGGGAATTGGAGAAACCGACCATTCAGAATTCCGAATAATCAAAGTGTTCGGCAGGAAATCTAAGCTTACGCCTTTATTAATTTCTTCTTGACGGTCTTGACGTTTTTGCAAAAGTGATTTCCGTTCCTTGTTGAACATTCGGTGCAAATCTCTAATAAATTCTAAAGCATCTTGCGTAAGTATTTCTTGGTATGGCAAAGATATTTCTCCTAATATCTGGACACCTTCAATGGATTGTATCATAAATCTGATTTTTTATTTTGGATATTATATTACAGAATTGATTTTAATAAATGCGTTAAAATTTTATTCTGATTTCTCTGACAAACCTACAAAAGTGAAAAATATAAAACAAGCGAAATTTCGCTAAATATAGTATATATGCAAAATTCTTGAAAAAGTGTTATGTTTTTATCATAAAATATAATAATTGATTCTATTTTATGATAATTTTGCATAGGAATTAGATAAACTATTTACAAAAATAAAAAAGCGAAAATTCGCTTAATAGAATAATCTGTAAAGTATTTCAGTAAATATCGTTAGATTTGTAAAAAAATATTCAAATTATGAGCCTTAATAGCGATAAAGTAAAAATAATTTTCGGTCTTAAAATTAGACAATTGAGAATTGATAAGAAACTTTCTTTGAGTGAAGTTGCTACAAAATCTAATCTTTCAATATCCTATTTGAACGAAATTGAGAAAGGAAAGAAGTATCCAAAAACTGAAAAAATTATGGCATTGTCGAGTGCCTTTGAAGTTGATTATGATTCGTTGGTATCATTAAAATTAAGCAAACAATTAGAACCCATTGCGGAGTTACTGAATTCAAATATTCTGACGGAATTACCCTTAGAAATTTTTGGTATTGAACCTTCCGATTTCATTGAATTGATGTCCCAAGCACCCGCCAAAATATCGGCATTTATTAGTACAATTATTGAAATTAGCAGGAATTATGATATGCGAGTTGAGCAATTTTATTTCTCGGTTTTAAGGTCGTATCAAGAAATGTATGATAATTATTTTGATGATTTGGAAGAATCAGCACAACAGTTTCGTAAATTATTTGAAATTGGTAATACTACTTCCCCGAATGAAACTTTATTAGCTGATATTCTTCAAAATTTTTATGGTTATCACATTGAAGAGTTTACCTGTGAACAATATCCAGATTTAATAAATATTCGGTCAATTTTTGATTCAAAAAAATCTAAATTGTTGATTAACAAGGATTTAAGTACTGAACAAAAGACTTTTACTTACGGTCGAGAAATTGGTTATCAGTTCTTACAACTCAAAAATCGTTCTTATATTTCATCCGTAATTGAAGTAGAATCATTTGAACAAGTGTTAAATAATTTTAAAGCTTCGTATTTTGCGGGAGCAATTTTGATTAATAAAAACCTGCTAATTGACCGATTAACCTACTTTTTTGCCTCGCCAAAATGGGATTCTTCAATGCTTTTGAGCATCATGAAACTGTTCAGCGTAACGCCAGAAGTTTTCATGCACCGCTTTACGAATATTGTATCAAGTCATTTTAAAATCAAGAATCTCTTTTATTTACGTTTTAATAATCAGATAGACAATGACTTTTTTTATCTGACAAAAGAGATGCACTTAACTAAGTTGCACACGCCGCACGGAACAGTAATGAATGAACATTATTGCCGACGTTGGATGTCATTAACGTTGTTGAAAGACTTGGAAAATATTCAAAAACAAAATGGATATAATGCTGAAGAATTGTTGTGTAACGCCCAAATTTCAGAATATATTGATACAGAAAATAATTATTTAGTGATATGTTTGGCCAAACCTTCACCTCCCAATCACAGTATAAACAGCAGTATTACCATCGGTTTTGCCATTGATGATAATTTAAAAAGTGTGGTTAATTTTTTGAGCGATTCTTCCTTAATTCATCGAAAAGTGAATGAGACATGCGAGCGTTGTGGACTTGAAAATTGTGCGGAAAGAGTTGTTGAACCAGTTATTCTAAAAAAGCGCTTGGCAAGAGAAAAATTGAAAGAAGTAGTGTCCAACCTGATTGCGTAATCTTTGAAAGATACAATTTTTTAAATAAGCATTGTACAAAACAAATAATATTTGGTAAAACTTAGGATTACGTAATATTATTTTGAATAATTTACATATTTCTTTATTTTTAACCACTAAAATAGGTTTGGCATAATTAATATTTTGTTGCTAATTTATTATATGTTTGCTAAACGTACTATATCACATTTTTTATATGAAAAATCCCAATTGTCCCCGCTGTGATGGTAATAATATAACAAAAAGCGGTGTTATTAATGAAAAACAACGCTTTAAATGTAAAGATTGTAGTTATAATTTCACCGTTGAAAAAATGGGAAAAGGTATCTCAACTTACTATGTTATTAAGGCTTTACAGTTGTATATTGAAGGGGTCAGCTATCGTGAGATTGAACGCCTTTTAGGCGTTTCACACGTCTCAGTAATGAATTGGGTAAAGAAATATCAAATAAAAATCCCGAAGAACTCGGAGTATTACCCTACTTATAAGATAATGAATCATAAGGAGTTAGTTGCTTTTTATACCGATAGAGAGAACCTTAGAGACTCAGGAATGATTGTTACAGAGTTGGGAGATAAGTTTATGCTTATCAAGTGGGAGCGTTTGAAAAATTAAGATAAAAATTTCTGCCCTATAAATAGTGTTAGATGGCATTTCTAAGGTTTTTTCGAAGTGAAAAGTGTAAAACTATATTAAAATAGCATTGATATATCAAAACTATTGATAGTATAGTTTTTTTTATAACCTTTGCTTCACAATTGTACAAAATCAATATTTTTTTGTACAGAATATAACAAAGCAAAACCATAAGAAAACCATTAGTGAGATGAAGAAATTATTATACTATCTGTTGGGCGGAGTATTGGCTCACACCCAAATTTTCGCCCAACAAGTATCAATTGCTCCCACAACTACAACGGCAGGAGCCACAGGAGCAACTACTATACCAGTAGTTCCACCAGCCGAACAAAAGATTACAGTGTATGGATTTTTAAGGAATGATATTTATTATAATTCTCGTAGAAATCTTGATTTGAGAGATGGAGTTTTGGATGTGTATCCCTCTGATGCTACAAATCTTCCCACAAGGACTGGAACGAATTTAACGGCAAATCCAAATGACGATGCTAATGCAATTCCACAATTAGGATATTCGGCAATTGTTACTCGTTTGGGTGTAAGAATGGGCGGAATTACAGCTTTTGGTGCGAAGATTTCAGGAACTTTAGAAACAGATTTCTTTGGAATAAGCAACGGAACGGCTGGGTCTGGCAGTGGAACTGAAAATTTATTACGTCTTCGTCATGCTTTTGTGGCGATGGATTGGACAAAATCGCAGTTGATGATTGGGCAATTTTGGAACCCAAATTTCATTGTAAAATGTTTTCCAGGAACGGCTAATTTTAACACAGGAATTCCTTTTAATCCCTTTTCATTCGTTCCACAGGTGCGTTATACTTCAAAATTAGGGAAAGATGTATCATTGATGGGAATGATTTTTGGCTATGATTTAGCAGCATTTAGTCCTGCAGGAACATTTGCAGTAGGTTCAGGCGTTGATGCTCAGAAATTTGCTACTACTCCTGCCTTTGCATCACAATTGACTTTTGAGAATAAAATGTTTTTGGCATCGGTTGGCTTCGAGGGAAATACGTTGAGTCCAAGAATTACGGATACTAAAAACACAAGCACGGGTGTTTTTGGCGGTATTATTGCCTCTGGTTCAGGAAATGTTCAGAAAAATATTAATTCAAATTTGTTTACGCTTAACTATTTGGCCTATGCAAAATTAACGACGAGTAAAATTACCGCAAAATTTCACACTACTTATGGACAAAGTTACTCTCAATATGTAGGCTTAGGCGGTTTTGTAGAATACAGAGATAACATCACGGGTGAATGGAAATATGAGGCACAAAATCAACTGAATATGTGGGGAGAATTGATTTCAACGAATTCTAAGAAAATTCAACCAGCCATTTTTATAGGTTATTTGCAGAATATGGGATTAGGAAATTCAATTGCTACTTCGAGTATAAAACCAGGTACATTAGCCTTCCAAGGCAGGGGAGTAAGCACAGCAACGGGTCGTACTTTCGATAATATGTTAAGAATTTCACCAAGAGTTGATTTTTATTCAGGGAAAATGAAGTTTGCTCTTGAATACGAATTATCAATGATGAAATGGGCAGATATTCAAGGATTAATCCCAATGGTGGATGGTATTCTACCAACAACGATTGATTTTAAACCAGGAACGGCTGATAATGCACGACCTTTTACCGCCACAAATGGTCGTGTTTCAGCCGTAATGGTTTATAATTTTTAACCAAAATAATCACTTAACAATAAACCCTTAACAATCACTATGTTAGTAGAAAACGCATTAGAACCCAAAACATCCATCAAAGGATTGGCCGCAATTATTGGGGCATCATCTGTGGGTACACTCATTGAATGGTATGATTTCTATATTTTTGGAAGTTTGGCCACTATTATTTCCACCCAATTTTTCCCGAAAGATAATCCGACTGCGGCTTTCCTTTCAACCTTAGCTACTTTTGCCGCAGGTTTTGTTGTTCGTCCTTTCGGAGCATTATTTTTTGGACGATTAGGCGATTTGATTGGTCGTAAATATACTTTTATGGTCACGCTGGTATTAATGGGAGGAGCTACTTTTGCCATCGGTTTAGTACCAAAATTTGAAACTATTGGCTATTTTGCTCCCTTTTTAGTACTTGTACTTAGGCTATTACAAGGTCTTGCACTCGGCGGTGAATACGGAGGTGCAGCTACTTATGTGGCTGAACACTCACCAAAAGGACAACGAGGATTTTGGACTTCTTGGATTCAGATAACGGCAACGGCAGGTTTGTTTATTTCGTTAGCTGTGATTTTAATTACGAAAAATTCAATGGATAAAGCTACTTGGGAAGATTGGGGGTGGAGAATTCCATTTTTAGTATCAATCATCATGGTTTATATTTCGGTATTGATTCGGAAAAATATGTCTGAGTCGCCATTATTCGCTAAAGCTAAAGCTGAAGGTAAAACTTCAACTAATCCTTTAAAAGATTCTTTTGGCAAAAAAGAAAATTTTAAAATGGTATTGTTGGCATTATTCGGAGCAACGATGGGACAAGGCGTAGTTTGGTACACAGGACAGTTTTACGCCCAAACGTTTCTTTTGAAAATCATGAATATTGATTTTGACCAAGCTAATAAGCTGTTAATCATTGCGTTAATGATGGGAACTCCATTTTTTGTATTATTTGGATGGTTGTCGGATAAAGTGGGTCGTAAGCCAATTATGTTAGCAGGTATGTTACTGGCGGTGGTATGTTATCGCCCAATTTATGAGAAAATGTATCAAACGGCAAACCTTGCCAACAAAGAGGAAATTACGGCTGATACAAAAGTTGAAACCACAAGAACATTAGCTCCAAAATCAACCACAGACTCTTTATTTACGACCACAACCACGAAAGCTTATGTGGATGGAACGTCATATAAAGAAGTGAAAAAAGTGACTTTAATAGCGGGTAAAGCCGAGGCAGACCAACCAAAAGCAGATATTACAAAAACGGTAAAAATTAACAATTCTGATACTTGGGTATTGATTTGGATGATTTTTATTCAGTTGATTTTTGTAACAATGGCGTATGGTCCGATTGCTGCATTCTTGGTTGAAATGTTCCCTGTCAAGATTCGTTACACGTCAATGTCATTACCTTATCACATCGGAAACGGTATATTTGGCGGATTGATGCCAGCGATTGCTACGTATTTGGTAACGACTGCAAAAGATGCCAATTCAGTAGCCGAAAAAGCAGGTCAAGCCGTTGTGAATGCCCAGCCATATCTGGAAGGTTTGAAATATCCAATGATTGTAGCAGCTATTTGTTTTGTGATTGGCTTGATATATATTAAAGAAGACAGAACCGCAAGGGATTAGTTTTTAGGCATGAGGTACGAAGTATTAGGTTTATAAGATTTGCCAATTTTTTGAAAGTTGGCAAATCTAAATTTAACAAAAAATATAACTATCTGATATTCAGATAAATAAAACATAAAAAAAATGAACGGACTTAAAAAAATATTAGGAATTGTTTGGATTCTTTTAGCATTATTTGTTGCCTATTTAGGTTTTTGGCAAGTAGGTCCAAGTAAATTTACTTCGGGTAAAACAGAAGATTTAGTGTTTGGAATAATTATTATGATTGTCCTAACACCAATTATAACGGGTGGATTATTGATTTTTGGCAAATATGCTCTTTCAGGAGAGTATGATACTGAAGACTAATCTCTATCAAAAAAATACTGAAACGCAGTTTTAGGGATAGATGTTTGGGTTAAAATATGCCACGTAATCTTTGAGTAATCTGGATTCTTGGCATATTTTCTTTTATAAAAAACTATATTTTATTAGCAAGTATAGTTAATTAATTTCAAAAATAGTTTAAATAATTAGTTAAATTGTACAAATAAAATCCTAATTTTTGACCTATTATTTTTACGATATAGAATTGTGAAAATTTCAAACTTTAATTTATGATTTACGCAAATAATCACTAATTAATTAATGCTAAAGAATCCATGAAAGAGCAAAAACTCATATTTATAAGTGTTTTATTCTTAATTCTTTTCAATTTCCCAATGCTATCAATTTTCAATACTGGAGGAAATGTTAATGGAATTCCTACTTTATATTTGTATGTATTCATGGTCTGGATATTACTTATTACAGTGATTTTTAGAATTTTACGTAAAGAAGGTAAAGAAAGTAAAAAAGATGAATAGTGGCACACTTATATTTGCTTCCTTGCTATATTTAGCTTTCCTTTTTGTGGTGGCCTATTGGGCAGAAAAGCAAGCAGAAAAAGGTAAAAGTTTAGTTACAAATCCATACATTTATGCCCTTTCGTTAGCAGTCTATTGTACGGCTTGGACTTTCTATGGTTCAGTAGGTCGGGCGGTTACCAATGGAATAGAATTCTTGGCAGTTTTCATTGGTCCAACTATTATGATGCCAATTTGGTGGATAGTGCTTCGGAAGATAATTAGAATTTGTAAAGTTCATAGAATCACCTCAATAGCCGACTTTATCTCATCTCGATACGGAAAAGATGCAACACTTGGCGTATTAGTAACCTTGATATGTATCGCAGGAATTTTACCTTACATCGCCATACAATTAAAGGCAATTTCGAGTAGTTTTTTAATAGTAGCCCGCTCCTCAGATGACTATAAAGTGAATCAAGTATTTTGGGGAGATTTGCCTTTCTATATTGCCGTAGCATTATCCGTTTTTACTATTATTTTTGGAACTCGTAGGATTGATTCCACGGAACGCCACGAAGGAATGGTAACGGCAATTGCGGCAGAATCCATCATTAAATTGATGGCATTTTTGACAACTGGAATTTTCGTAACCTACTTTGTTTTCAATGGATTTAGTGATATTTTTCAGAAGGCTTCCCAAATTCCAGACATCAAAAAAGCATTCATTTTTAATAACGATGGAGATTTTTCAAGTTGGTTTTGGCATGTTTTTCTTTCAATGGCGGCAGTTATGTTTTTGCCTCGCCAATTTCAAGTAGCAGTCGTGGAAAATGTCAATGAAAAACATCTCAATAAAGCAATGTGGTTATTCCCTTTGTATATGTTGTTGATAAATATTTTCGTAATTCCAACGGCATTAGGCGGTGAAATTTTATTTGCCAATCAAAATGCAAATCCTGATAGTTATGTATTGGCTATTCCGTTAAAATTTAACCAGAAAATACTTACTTTATTCACATACATTGGTGGATTTTCCGCTGCAACCAGTATGATTATTGTTGAAACAATTGCCCTTAGTGTAATGATTTCCAATAATTTAGTGATGCCAATAGTCCTAAAAAGTAAAAAATTACAAGAAATATTCAAAGGTAATTTAAGCAATTTGGTGAATAATATTCGTAGGACATCCATCGTGCTAATTATTCTTTTGGCGTATTTATATTATAAAACAATTGCTGAACATTACTCCTTAGTTTCGATTGGAATGGTGTCATTTACTGCTGTTGCTCAATTTACTCCAACCATTATTGGTGGAATATTTTGGAAAAGTGGCAACAGAAAAGGAGCATTAATTGGTTTGCTTGTGGGTTCACTAATTTGGTTTTATACGCTTGTTTTGCCTTCATTAGTTGGGGCAGGATTATTTCCCAAATCAATTATGGATCATGGTTTGTTTGGACTCGAATTTTTGAAGCCTTTTTCGCTCTTTGGAATGAAAGGAATGGACAATATTTCGCATGGATTATTTTGGAGTTTTTCCTTTAACTTAGGGTGTTATCTATACTTTTCTATAACCTCAAAAGCTTCCTCTATTGAGCATAATCAAGCCGTTATTTTTGTTGATATTTTTGAATATTCAGGACAAACAGCCAATTTGTCAATCTGGCGTGGAACGGCTTATGTGCCTGATATTCAATTGCTTTTGAATAATTTTTTCGGAGTAAAACGCACTGAAAAAGTAATACGATTGTTTGCCCAAAAAAATAAAATTAACCTTAAGGATGAAAAAGCAGATCCTCAATTAGTTACGTATGCCGAAAAATTATTGGCTGGAGTTGTTGGCACAGCATCAGCTCGAATTATGATCTCTTCCATTTCAAAAGAAGAAAAAATTTCTACAGAAGAGGTAATTAGTATTCTGAAATCATCACAAGAATTATTATCGGCAAACAAAAGTTTACGGAAAAAATCAGTTGAATTAGAAAAAGCTACTTCCGAACTTAAAGATGCTAATGAAATATTACAGCGTACTGATAAATTGAAAGATGATTTTCTAACTACGGTGGCTCATGAAATCCGTACTCCGCTTACTTCAATCAGAGCTTTATCGGAAATTGTTTTTGATAATCCAGATATGGAAATTGAAGAACGAGCGCATTTTTTAGGAACAGTCGTCAAAGAATCTGACCGTTTAGGTAGATTAATTAATCAAGTTTTAGATTTAGAGAAATACGAATCAGGGAAACAGAAATTAAATATGGAGGACGTTGATATTCAGGATATTATAAAAGATTCAGTAGATGCTTTATACCAACAAGCTAAAGAAAAAGGCATTAAAATTGTTTTCATACCTGATCGTTTTGCCCCAAAATTTGAAGCCGATAGAGATAAATTAATTCAAGTGGTTGTTAATTTATTGTCAAATGCCATCAAATTCTGCCAAGCTCAAAAAGGGGAAATAATAATTGCAACGCATTATGTGGAAGGGTGGATATATACGAGCATACAGGATAATGGTGTGGGAATTGATAAGAAATTTCATCGTTTAATTTTTGATAAATTTTTTCAAGCTGAAGATCAAACCATCAAAAAACCCCGAGGAAGTGGCTTAGGATTGGCAATATCTAAGAAAATATTAGAACTCCATAATGGACAAATATGGTTAGAAAGTCAAGTAGGGAAAGGCTCAAAATTTACTTTTATGATTTCGGTTATTTAGGTATAATTGGACTAATATAAATAAAATATTAAATAAATTAATAGTAGAGAGGGATTGCATGCGTCCGCTCGGAATAATATGAAAGAATTAATAAAAGTATTAATCGTGGATGATGAGCCGAGTATTTTGATGTCCTTAGAATTTCTGATGAAAAAGGAAGGTTATCAAGTATTTATTGCCCGAGATGGTTCAGAGGCAATGGACATAATCGAAAAAGAAGTGCCTTCAATCATTCTTTTGGATATTATGATGCCCAATGTGGATGGATATGAAGTTTGTTATTCTGTCAAAAATAGTCTTCGTTTTGAACATATTAAAGTCGTATTTCTAAGTGCCAAAAACAAGGAACTTGATATGGAGAAAGGCTATTCTGTCGGGGCAGATTTATACGTAACGAAGCCCTTTTCAACCAGAGGATTAGTGGCAAAAGTGAATGCTTTGGCAATAAATGTTGTGACGGGAAGTACAAAAATGGAATAAGGATTCTCTCATCATTTTAAGGTAACAAAACAAATGAATTATCAAGAAAAATATAACCACAGCATTAACAATAAAGAGCAGTTTTGGGCGGAACAAGCCGATAAAATTGCTTGGTTCAAAAAGCCAGAAACCATTCTTTCGCAGGATGAAAATGGATTTTATCGTTGGTTTGAAGGCGGCAAACTTAACACCGCTTATTTAGCTCTTGATTATCATGTAGAAAATGGACGTGGGGAACAAAATGCACTAATTTATGATTCTCCAGCGACAAATTCTATTAAGAAATATACGTTTAGAGAACTTCGTGACGAAGTAGCAAAATTAGCAGGAGGATTAAAAAGTTTAGGTGTTGAAAAAGGCGATACCGTAGTGATTTACATGCCAATGGTCTCCGAAGCAGCCATGGCAATGTTAGCTTGTGCCAGATTAGGGGCAATTCATTCAGTGGTTTTTGGTGGTTTTGCTCCCAGCGAATTAGCCATCAGAATTGACGATGCTAAGCCAAAAGTCATTATTTCGGCTTCGTGCGGAATTGAATTTGACAAGGTAATTCCCTACAAACCACTCTTGGACGATGCCATCGAAAAGGCAATATTTAAGCCCAAATACACTATAATTTTACAACGTCCGCAATCGGTAGCAACGATGATTGAAGGGCGTGATATTGATTTTATTGACCTTCAGAATAACTCACAATCCGCTGATTGTGTGGAAGTTGATGCCACAGACCCATTGTATATTCTTTACACTTCTGGCACCACGGGCAAACCTAAAGGAATTGTCCGTGATAACGGTGGACACGCCGTAGCAATGCACTATTCGATGCAGGATATTTATAATGTTAAACCTGGAAATGTATTCTGGACAGCTTCCGATGTTGGTTGGGTGGTTGGACATTCATATATTATTTATGCTCCATTGATTTATGGCTGTACAACCATTTTATTTGAAGGAAAACCAATTCGTACTCCCGATGCAGGTACGTTTTGGCGAGTAATTGAAGAGCATAAAGTCGATTGTTTTTTCACGGCCCCAACGGCTTTCAGAGCTATCCGAAAAGAAGACCCAGAGGCAAATTTGATGAAAAAATATGACCTTAGTTCCTTGAAAAGCATTTTTGTAGCTGGCGAACGTTGCGACCCATCCACGTTGGAATGGTTGCAGAATATTTCAAATTTACCCGTGATTGACCACTGGTGGCAAACAGAATCGGGCTGGGGAATGGTGTCAAATATGATGGGCGTTGAAGAATTTCCTGTTAAAATGGGTTCGGCAACTAAACCTGTTTGTGGTTTTGAATTAAAGATTTTAAATGAGGCAGGCGAAGAAGTAAAAACAAATGAAGAAGGTTTTATTTGCGTAAAACTCCCCATGGCACCAGGTAGTTTACCAACGCTTTGGAACGATAACGAACGATTTAAAGCATCATACTTGACTACTTTTGAAGGTTACTATCTGACGGGCGACGGTGGATATATAGATGAAGATGGATATGTATATGTGATGGGACGAGTTGATGATGTAATTAATGTGGCTGGGCATCGACTTTCAACGGGTTCAATGGAAGAAATTATTGCTTCACATCCAGCCGTTGCGGAGTGTGCAGTAGTAGGAATTTCGGACGATTTACGTGGACAAAGACCCGTTGGTTTTGTGATATTAAAAGATGGTCAGAATATTGATGAAATAAACCTTGAAAACCAAACAATTACTCTCATACGTGATAAAATTGGGGCTGTTGCCTTTTATAGAAACACTATTTTAGTAAAACGTTTACCCAAAACTCGTTCTGGAAAAATCCTCCGCAAAGTAATTAGACAGTTGGCTGATGGGGAACAATTTACTGTTCCATCCACGATTGATGACCCTTTAATTTTGGAAGAAATTAAACATTATTTACGGGAAAGAAAGGTTGGAAAAGTTGTTTAATAAAGATATAATATTTTAGCAAGGATGAATATAGTATTTTAGCGGAATAGTTTTACATAAGGATAGATTGAAAAGGTTTGTTTGTAATTTTACAAGATGAATTTGCAGGATATTGAGATATACTCATTTATGCAAAGATATAATCGGAGATTAAGCACTCAACATAATTCGTAATTATTCACTCCAAATCTCTTATTTTAATTGCAAAACGGATTAATAACTAATAAAATTCAAGCAAATTTTATTAAAAAATAAACATTACCCAAAATAAAAAATGATCTCACAAATATCCTCCTTCGAGCAGTATCAAGAAGCTTATAATCAATCAGTTACTGACCCCGAAGGATTTTGGGCGGAGGTTGCTCAGAATTTTCAATGGCGTAAACCTTGGAAAAAAACCTTAGAATGGGATTTCGCTACGGCAAATACGAAGTGGTTTGTTGGAGGTAAAATGAATATTACTGAAAACGCTCTCGACCGTCACCTCGCAACTCGTGGCGATCAAGCCGCTATTATTTGGGAATCTAACGACCCCGAAGAAGAATCTATTACTTTGACATACAAGATGTTACATCAAAAAGTATGTCAATTTGCTAACGTCTTGAAAAAGCACGGTGCCAAAAAAGGAGATAGAATTTGTATATATATGCCGATGATTCCTGAGTTGGCAATTGCCGTGTTGGCTTGTGCCAGAATTGGGGCAATTCATTCGGTGGTTTTTGGTGGTTTCTCGGCTCAATCCATTGCCGACCGTATCAATGACGCTCAATGTAATATCGTTATTACGTCCGATGGTTCTTTCAGAGGAAACAAAGAAATTGCCTTGAAATCAACGGTGGATGATGCCTTAGTTCAATGTTCATCAGTGCAAAAAGTAATTGTTTCTACTCGTACACGCACACCAGTTTCAATGATTAAAGGTCGTGATGTTTGGTGGGAAAATGAGGTTAAAACCGTTTCTTCCGACTGTCCAGCCGAAGAAATGGATGCTGAAGATATGCTCTTTATTCTTTATACTTCTGGTTCAACGGGCAAGCCCAAAGGTGTGGTACATACTTGTGGAGGCTATATGGTATATGCAACTTATACTTTTGCGAATGTTTTTCAATATCAGCCCGAGCAAGTGCATTTTTGTACGGCAGATATTGGTTGGATAACGGGACATTCATACATCGTTTACGGGCCACTTTGTCAAGGAGCCACAACTTTAATATTTGAAGGAATTCCAACTTATCCAGATGCTGGACGATTCTGGGATGTAATTGATAAACACAAAGTTGATATCCTTTACACGGCTCCAACCGCCATACGTTCATTGATGAGTTTTGGAAACCAATTCGTTGAGAATAAAGACCTTAGCTCGTTGAAAACGCTGGGTTCTGTTGGTGAGCCAATTAATGAAGAAGCATGGCATTGGTACGATGAAAACATCGGAAAAGGTAAATGTCCAATTGTAGATACATGGTGGCAAACTGAAACGGGTGGAATTATGATTTCGCCAATTGCGGGTGTTACCAAGACCAAACCAGCCTACGCAACGTTGCCATTGCCAGGGGTTCAACCGATTTTAGTGGATGAACAAGGTAATGAAATTTTGGGTAATGGCGTATCAGGAAATTTGTGTATTAAATTTCCGTGGCCAGGCATTATCCGTACTACTTATGGCGACCACGAGCGTTGTATTCAAACCTATTTTTCAACATATAAAAACCTCTACTTTACGGGTGATGGTTGCATGCGTGACGAAGATGGTTATTATAGAATCACGGGTAGAGTTGATGATGTAATGAACGTTTCGGGACATAGAATTGGCACGGCTGAGGTTGAAAATGCGATAAATATGCACTTGGGCGTGATTGAATCTGCTGTGGTAGGTTATCCGCACGACATCAAAGGACAAGGAATTTATGCTTACGTAATCTGTGATTCGCAGATGGAAGATCAAGCCTTGATTCGTAAAGATATTCTCGCAACAGTCACTCGTTTGATTGGACCCATTGCCAAACCTGATAAAATTCAGTTTGTCAGCGGTTTGCCAAAGACCCGTTCTGGAAAAATTATGCGAAGAATTTTAAGAAAAGTTGCCGAGGGCGAGACCTCAAATATTGGCGATACTTCGACTTTGCTTGACCCTTTAGTGGTAGAGGAAATTATTGGTGGGGCGTTGTAGGATTGAATTTATAAATAAAATCCTCTCAAAGCGAATTTTGAGAGGATTTTATTTATGTTTAATTAACAGAGTTTTTATTGTCTTTGCTTTGAGCTAATAATGACGATATTATATTTTTGGTACGTTGCTCACTAAAAATTCTTCTCAATTCTTGTAATAAAATACCTTCTGTTTCTATTAAAAAAGCTTGATTTTCAAAATAAAGTGTACTTGGATACATAATCAAACCGTTTTGACGAACAAACAATAGACTATATCTATAACCGTCTAATTGTGGTGCTATTAGGAAAAAATTATGGTCAATCTCACCACCTTTATGACTAAAAGTAGTTACATCAGCTTCCAAAATATTTTTTGTAGCTTGCATTAGAAATGAAGCCTGTTCCAACAATATTCGTTTAGGACTTACTGTTAATATCTCTAATTCAAATTCGGGCCAAAGATTCTCTGTTGTAGTTGTCATTTTAAATCAAGATTTAATGTGAATATTAATGGTAAATGGTCTGAATATTTTTCATTTGGAAATCCTCCTTTCTTTAAAAGGCTCTTTTCACCATCAGAATCCAAAAGTTTCAAACTATCTTTTTCAAAATTATCAATTAAAGATGGTCTAAGCAATACTTGATCAAAAACATTCCAGTGATAATTTACTAATTCTGCATTTTTGTAAAAATAACTTCCTGCAACGTTATTTCCAATGTCTCCGTGTAAACTCCACATTGGGTTATAAAAATAGTCATATTCTTTACTGGAAACAATCCTTGATTCCTTTTTAACTATCTCACTATCCATAATGGCGTGAAAACTTTCCGCATCGACCATTCCAACATCCGAAGGATTCATATTAAAATCACCCACCACAATTGTATTTGATAGATTTTGCTCTTTTTCGAGTTCTTTAATTCTTCTTGCTATTCTTCCCGCATGAGATCCAACACTAACATTTTGATTATTCCTATTATCAGGTAAATGAACTCCGAAGACTAAAATTTCTTCAATAATTGGAAATTTTATTTTAAAACAAGTAAACCGATTTTCTGATTCATCAGCAACTGGAATAATAAAATTGCTACTAAATTTTGTAAATACTTTAATTCTATTACTTTGGAAAATTGGATTAGGTAAATGGTAATCAACACTTTTCGAATTCAATTCTAAAAGTAGATCAACGTCATTCAAATTATGTTCTGCAAGCAAAATAACGTCAATATTGTTGTGTTTGGCAATATTTGATATTTCTTTAATGAGTGGTTTTCTATTAGTGTTCCAGAACAGAAAATTTAATGCTTGCATTTTGTATTTGTAAAAATATTTGTTTCCTGCAAAACTATGTAGAAATTTTCAAAGTATGAAATTACATGATTGTTTTGATTATCATACTAATTAATCAACTCAGAAATAATTTTCAAACCATTTAATGTCAGGGCTTTATCGACTTCATCAAAATCATCTTGCAATGGTGTGAGGATAGACGACAATCCACCCGTTGCCAATACCATACAATCTTGTCCGATTTCTTTTTTAATCTGATAAATCATTTCACGCACCATCCCCACATATCCCCATAAAATGCCTGCTTGTATGGCGTGAACAGTGTTTTTACCAATGGCAGAATCAGGCATGACAAGCGGAACTTCGGGTAATTGTGCCGTGTTTGAAAATAAGGCTTTCACCGCAGTTTTTAAGCCTGGAGCAATTGAAACTCCTACTATTTTGCCTTCACCAGTAATGACT
>JACMRQ010000115.1 GCA_014376355.1 Arcicella sp.
GCGGTCAATTTCAACTTCATGATCACGGACTAAAGATTTTGTATCAGAATTCATTGCTGATTGCAATTGAGCTTGTAAAAGTGGTCTGAGTCCTGCAAATCCACTTTTTATTTGGTCAGACGTAACGGTTTTTTCAAAATACCGATTCACATATTCTAACAAATAAGTTTTTTCATAATCCTCTAATTTTGGATTTTCTGAAAGTTCGTCCGCTTCATCAGTCGTTCCAACCAGCACTTGGTCTTGCCACGGAATCATAAAAATAACCCTTCCATCGTCTGTTTTAGGAACAAGAATTGCCGTATCACCTTTCATTACTTCACGAGGTAAAACAACATGAGCCCCACGACTCACTTTAATACGGGGTTTAAGTTTTGAACTCGCCATCTGACGAATACTATCCGCAAAAGGACCCGTGGCATTTATAAAAACTTTTGAATTTACAGTATGCTCATTTCCAGTAATTAAATCTTTGATATTTAAGGATTTAAGTCTTCCATTATCCTCATTCTTGTTGAATTTTAAAGCCTGTACATGATTCAAAACCACTGCCCCAGAACCTTCCGCAGATTGTACGATAGCCAAACAATAACGAGCATCATCTAATTGTCCATCATAATATAAAACTCCCGAACTCAGCCGTTTAGATTTTAATTCTGGAATTAGATTCAAGGTTTCTTTTTTAGATAACCATTCACTTTTAGCAATACTTTGCGAACCCGAAATCCATTCGTACATTTTCATGCCGATGGTGTAATAAATACCTTCAAAGAGATTAAAACAAGGCGTAATCAACGCCAAAGGACGGGATAAATGAGGAGCATTTTTAAGTAAAGTTTCCCGTTCACGCAAGGATTTACGAACCATTTTGTACTGTTCCCAATCTAATTTTTTCACGGCTTGTTCTAAATACCGAACGCCTCCATGAATTAATTTGGTAGATTTTGAGGAGGTTTGACCCGCAAAATCACTTTTATCAATTAATAAAACTTTCAAGCCCCTTAAAGTTGCATCAAGGGCAATTCCCGCACCCGTTGCCCCTGCTCCAATTATACATATATCAAATTCTTTAGTGGCTTGTAATTTACTTATTTGTTCCTGACGATTCATAGACTGTTTTATTTCGACAGCAAATTATTGAAATAAATTTACAGTATCATTAAAATATTCTATTGTTATAATTTATACTTTAAATAATTATATGTATTGCGGTTTTGCTACTTATTTTTTGTGTATTTACTTCTTGTATTATTTATTTCAAGAACTAACTTATCATCTTTCAATGAATAAATAATCCACCCAGCATAAGGAATACAATCAACAGTTGGACAGCCGAATCGTTCAGTAAAATCTATGGTATTTCCAGAAATACTGTATTTATTTCCAGCATAACAGCAATTTGCCCCAGGCTTTCCATCGGTCAAATATCTTCCATCGCTTGTGAATTCAATGACAGGTAAAGCAATCAAAGTATTAATGGTTACCCAATCTCCCCACGAACCATCCGCATTTTTGGTTTGAAGCATATAGTTAGGAGCCCATTTACCAACGATTTCTTTTGGGTTTATGTCTTTTGAAGTGCAAGCAATCAAAAGAATGGATATGAAAAGCGTTGTTAGTTTCATTGTCTATATTTTAATTTTAAAGTTGTGCTATTAATTTCTATTATTTCACTTTTCAATAGTCAGACCAATTAATTTTCTACTTAATTTGCACATATTTGCTTCTAACGGAATACTTTTCCAAAATCAAAGTATCATTTTTAATTTCGATAATTATCCAATTTTGAGGCTTTCCACATTTTACGGTTGGACAAGCCAAAAAATCAGAAAAAATAATTTCATTGTTAGCTACACGATATTTATTTCCTGAATTACAACAATCTGCACCAGCGTATCCATTTTTCAAAAAAATGCCATCATTTGTGAACTGATAAATTAGTGGAGGTTCTTTCAAAAAAGTTTGATTAACTCGCCACGCAGTCCAGTTCCCATCAGAATTTTGATATTGAATTAATCCAGTAAAGCCCCACTTTCCAATAATATCAGACGGGTTTATGTCATTTGACTGGCAAGCAATTAAAAGAATTGATATAAAAAGCGTTTGTAGTTTCATGATTTTAAATTTCATTTCCATAAAGACACCACTTTCCCTAAAAACGTTGGAATACAACCCATATTTCTTTTCTAACTTCCAAAACCCAGTCATTTATTGTAATTTTAGGAACATTTTCCCTTTTCGTAAAACGAAAAAGAAAATGTTCATTACTTATTATTAATTGTTAATTGAAATATCGTGAATTTTAAAGAATATAAAAACCTCGATTACGCACAAGTTGCCGACGAAATATTGAAATTTTGGCAAGATGAAAACATCTTCCAAAAATCTATTGATACCCGTGAGGGAAATCCAATTTTTACTTTCTATGAAGGTCCGCCTTCAGCCAACGGAACGCCTGGAATTCATCATGTGATGGCACGGGCGATAAAGGATATTTTCTGTCGTTACCAAACCCTTAAAGGCAAACAAGTTAAACGCAAAGGTGGCTGGGATACGCACGGACTACCCGTAGAATTGCAGGTTGAAAAAGAATTAGGAATTACTAAAGAGGATATTGGTAAGAAAATTACCGTAGAAGAATACAACCAAAAATGCCGTGAAACCGTCATGAAATTCACCGATTTGTGGAATGATTTGACGGAAAAAATGGGCTATTGGGTGGATTTAGAACATCCCTACATTACCTACGAAAACAACTACATTGAATCGGTTTGGCATCTTCTGCAAAAATTATACAAAAAAGGATTATTGTATAAAGGTTATACTATTCAACCCTATTCTCCTGCGGCAGGAACTGGACTTTCTTCCCACGAAATTAATCAACCAGGTTGTTATCGTGAAGTAAAAGATACCTCTTTAACGGCTCAGTTTAAAGTGAAATTAACGGGCAAATCAGGCTTTTTGTTTGATACTGCCAATAGTAGCAATATCTACATTTTAGCGTGGACAACTACGCCGTGGACGCTCCCTGCCAACACCGCTTTAACGGTTGGTAAAAACATTGATTATGTGTTGATAAAAAGCCGAAACCCTTACACTTTCGAGCCGGTGAATGTGGTTTTAGCGAGAGATTTAGTTGGAAAATATTTCAACGAAAAAGGGAAAGATGGTGATTTTAAAACGTATCAAGATGGCGATAAAATTATTCCCTGGACGATAATTTCCGAGTTCAAAGGAAATTTCTTAGAAGGCATTGAATACGAACAACTCATGCCTTATGTTCAACCCGAAACGGCTGCTTTCCGAGTAATTATTGGTGATTTTGTTACGACTGAAGATGGTACGGGTGTGGTGCATACTTCGCCAACTTTTGGGGCAGACGATTTCCGTGTAGCGGCTCAAAATGGTATTCCTTCTATTTTTGTGAAAGATGAAAACGGGAAAGATGTGCCAATTGTGAATCGTCAGGGGCGTTTTGTGGCTGAAATTATAGAATATGCCAATGAACCTGTAAAGGAAGCATATTTGACAGATGAAGAGAAAGAGGAACAGAGAATTAAACAAGGTAGAGATAAATATTTATCCGTTGATGAGCGAATTGCTATTCAGTTGAAAACAGAAAATAAAGCTTTCAATGTTCAGAAATTTGACCACCCTTATCCGCATTGTTGGCGAACGGACAAACCAATTTTATATTATCCTTTGGATGCTTGGTTTATTCGCACCACTGCCGTGAAAGACAAGTTGATTGCCTTGAATAATACTATTAACTGGAAACCAGAATCTACGGGTACGGGGCGTTTTGGAAATTGGTTGGAAAATTTGGTAGATTGGAATCTTTCTCGTTCAAGATATTGGGGAACTCCTTTGCCAATTTGGCGTACTGAAAACGGCGATGAAGAGATTTGTATCGGTTCGGTTGAAGAGTTAATTCACGCAGTGAAACACGCTTTGAAAGATGATGTTTTGAGCCAAGTACAACGTGAATTCAACGAAAAGTTTATTCAACAATACGAAGATAAAACGCATGATTTGCACCGTCCATTTATGGATGAAGTCTTTATGGTTTCTATTTCTGGACAGTTAATGACTCGTGAAACTGACTTAATTGATGTTTGGTTCGATTCGGGAGCTATGCCGTTTGCACAATGGCATTATCCTTTTGAAAATCAAGAAATTTTCAAACAATCATATCCAGCAGATTTCATTTCGGAGGGCGTTGATCAAACTCGTGGATGGTTCTTTACCCTTCATGCCATCTCTACGATGGTGGAGGAATCAGTTGCCTTTAAAAATGTGGTTTCAACGGGTTTAGTTTTGGATAAAAATGGTAACAAAATGTCCAAACGTTTGGGCAATGCTGTTGATCCATTCGATACCTTGAAAAAATACGGAGCCGACCCAACTCGTTGGTACATGATTACGAATTCTCAGCCGTGGGATAACTTAAAATTTGACTTATCGGGAATTACCGAAGTACGCAATAAATTCTTCGGAACGCTTACCAATACGTATAATTTCTTTGCCCTTTATGCCAATTTAGATGGTTATAAACCAACTGGAAATATTGATTTAAAAGTAGCTACGGAATTAGATAAATGGATTTTATCAAAACTACAAACGTTGATAAAAGAAGTGGATGAATCTTACGAAACCTACGAGCCAACGA
>JACMRQ010000116.1 GCA_014376355.1 Arcicella sp.
GGATTACCAGATGGAACTTATTACTACATGGTAACCCGTTTCAAAGCCACGGGTGAGAAAGTGGATGCAGCACCATTTGTAAGATACTTCACTATTTTAAGATAGTAAATAATTGTAAAAACACCTGATAAGTATTCATATTTATCAGGTGTATAATAAAGGGAAAATCCATCAAGGAAAGGCATGAATTTTATTTCACAACTCTCATCATATCCATAGAAATGTATTGAGTAATTGATTACCAGTGAACTGCCTATATCCTTACAAAACATTAAAATCATTTAAACATTTTATCACATGAAACTCCAAGGTTTGCTTTCAAGATTTCGATACATGACAGCATTGGCTTTCGCCATGTTGGTAGGTATCCAAACCGTTCATGCACAGCAAGAGGTTCAATACTCTCAGTATATGTTCAATATGTTGGCGGTTAATCCTGCGTATGCGGGTAGCAGAGACGTTTTGAGTATGACGGGATTATACCGTCAGCAATGGGTAGGAATTGAGGGGGCTCCCACTACTCAGTCTTTCACAATTGATATGCCTATTAAAAAAGAGAAGGTCGGTGTGGGATTACAAGTCTATAACGATCAAATAGGTGTTTTTAAAAATACAGGCGTCTATGTTTCTTATGCTTATCGTGTGAAGGTTTCCCAAAAAACAACTTTGTCAATGGGTGTTCAGGGCGGTGTAACAAATTTATCCGGTAACTTATTGGGTGTTCAACGTACATTGTCAGGAACAGATACTGACCCTGCTTTTGCAGGAAATATTAGCAAATGGCTTCCCAATGTTGGCGTAGGATTATATTTAAGTAATGACCGTGGATATATCGGCATATCATGCCCAACTCTTATTCAAAACCGTTTCAAAGATGGAGATGCTACTAAATCAAGTGATTCAGTAGCTCGTCAGGAACGTCATTATTTTTTGATGTTAGGTTTTGTTGTACCTCTTGGACGTTCATTAGCCTTAAAACCTTCAATTTTATTAAAAGCAACTCGTGATGCTGCCGCAATAGATTTTAACTTAAATCTTTGGATTAAAGACCGTATTGCCATTGGAGGTTCATGGAGAACGAACAATAAAAATTTTAGCTCACCTTTTGGTAATTTGAATGGGGATGCTGCTATTGGTATGTTAGAAATTCAGGCAACCGATCAATTCCGCCTGGGATACGCTTATGATTTTGCTTTAAATGGATTGAGAAGTAAACAAACTGGTTCGCACGAAGTAATGCTTCGCTATGAATTTGGTTATCGTAAAGCTAAAATACTTACTCCAAGATATTTTTAATCAGTTAATAATTGAAAGTTGATAATTAATTAGTTTCGTCATAATTGTTAGATCATAATGGATTGCGTATTGATATTGTATTCCAATAAATATCAATTACTAATTGATGATTAAAAAAAATAACTCCCTCTAAATTACCGAGTAAAACTTTCTTAAAACGATGATTAATTTGAAAAAATCTGGACTAATGCTTGTCTTGGTATTTCTGGTAGTGGTTAAAACATTTTCTCAATCTTTGAAAGATGCAGAAAATGAGTTTAACAAAATGAGCTATCTCAATGCTGCCGAAATGTTCGAGCAAGTTTTGAAAGGAAAACTTTCCGATTCAGAAAAACAGTCTGCCCGTCTTAAATTGGCGTATGCTTATCGCCAAATTCATGACTCACAGAATGTTGAAAGAGTTTATAGAGAATTATTTAGCGGAGGTTCTCAACTTTCGAGTGATGCCTCAAAGGTATATCTTTATTATGCTCAAGCATTAGCTTCAAATGGTAAATATAAAGACTCACAAGAAGCTTACGATAAATATGCACAAGTAGAACTCGCTGATAAACGTAGCGGAGGGTTTCAGAAACTTTATAAAAATATTGAAACTTTAAATAAGAATGCCGCTTGCTACAAATTAGACTACCTTTCCATTAACTCTGATAAAGCTGATTTTAGTCCGATGTACTATAAAAATGGCATAGTTTTTAATTCAGGACGAACCGAAGGCACAGGTTTAAAGCGTATTTTTAGTTGGGATAACTCTAATTTCCTGGATATATATTATTTAAGTGACATTAATCAATTAACTGCTTCTGCGTCAGGATTAGGTGGTGCAGATGCCAATAAATTAAAATCAAGAGGCGTTTCGGAAGGCGTTGTAGGGTCGGATGAATATACCGCCCCAACTGCAAATGATACCAAAACGGTTGGGACTTTTGGGGGAACAAATATCTATCAAGGATATGGTTACAATGAAAATCCTGCTACTAACACACAAAAATTTAGTAAATCGTTAAACACTAAATATCACGAAGGTCCCATGACATTTACGAGTGACGGTAAAAAAGTAATTTTTACTCGAAACAACTTCAACAATGGTAAATTTAAGACTTCCCTGGATAAAATTAACAAGTTGAAAATTTACTCGGGAGATGAAAAAGGTACAGGGCAGTGGAGTAATATTAAAGAAGTACCTTTCAATTCTAATGAATACTCTACGGGACACCCTTCATTAACAAAAGATGATAAATTGATGTATTTTACTTCAGATATGCCAGGAGGTTTTGGTGGTACTGACTTATATGTTGTGCAGTATAACGGAGGAACTTTTGGAACACCCACAAATTTAGGGTCTGAAATCAATACTGCAGGAAATGAAATGTTCCCTTATGTTGACGATAGAGGAAACCTGTATTTCTCTTCTGATGGACACGCTGGCTTAGGCGATTTGGATATTTTTTATGTTCAATTAACAGATGGTTCAAAATTGAAAGGTAAAATTAAAAATATGGGTACGCCCATCAATTCAAGCAAAGATGACTTCGGTTTCATTGCGGATGGCGAACGTAAAACAGGTTATTTGTCTTCAAATCGTAAACGTGGAGGAACTGATGATGATATTTATCGTTTCACTCGTGAATGTGATGAAAAGCCTGAATGTGAGGAAGTACAAGTGATTGTATTTGATGCAGAATCAAAAATGCCCTTAGATAATGCCGATGTTAGTATCGTAATTGATGGCAAAACAGAGATGAAGAAAACCGATACAAACGGAACATTCAAAATTTGTATAGCTGAAGGCAAGGAAAGTGAATTGAAAGCAAGTCGTGAAGGATATTTGTCAAATACGGTTGCTCGTAAACAAGGAGAAACAACGATTGATATTCCCTTAACCAGAGTTACAGAAGTGGGGGTTGATAGTAGTGCTACGGCAACCACAGACAGTTCTTTAACTAATGGATCGACAACAACGGACATAGGAAGACCTATTGGTTATCAAGGAATTAACACTGGAACAGCAATCCCGTGCTCAACCACGAAAATTATTCGTGGTCGTGTTACTGCCAACAACGACAAACGAGCATTGACTGGCGTAACGATTACATTGAAAAACGAATGTGATGGTTCAACGCAGAGTTTTATAACTGGTGTTGATGGACGTTATCAATTTGATATCTGTGAAGGCTGTGATTACACTATTGAAGCCATGAAAGATAATTTTGGTTCAAGAGGAAATAAAATCAGGAAATTGGGTAAAAGTGGATCAAAAATTATCAATGCTAATTTAAGTATGTTTGAAGAAGGAGAGGTGGTTGCAATTGACAATATTTACTACGATTATGGTAGATATAACATCCGTCCCGATGCTGCTCGTGAATTAGATAAAGTAACGATAATGTTAAAGCGTTACAAAAACATGAGAATTGAAATTCGCTCACACACAGATAGTCGTGCAACGGCTGAATTTAATCAGAAATTATCCGAAGAACGTTCAAAATCCGTTGTTAAATATCTTGTGAAGTTAGGAATCTTAGCAAGTCGTTTAGAAGTAAATGGGTATGGAGAATCTCAACTATTGAATGAATGTGCGGACGGAGTTGAATGTACTGAAGAACAACACGCTATAAATCGTCGTTCAGAATTTAAAGTTATTCAATTGAAGTAAAATAATTCAACAAAAAATGCCTCAATCGGAAGATTGAGGCATTTTTTGTTGAATTATTTTATTATATCTTTTCTTTTTAAATTACTCGAAAACCTACCCAAGCTATGGTTATTTTTCAGTAATTAGCTATTTTCAATAATGATAGTTTTCATTCAGGAAACCTACTTTTATCCAGCCCAGGAATGATTTTGAGTGCATTTTTATAATATACTTTCTTTAAAATTGCATCCGAAAGTCCAATACCATACATTCTCCAAAATGCGTGATATTTTTTGTGATAGGGAAAATATTCGTCCTCACTTTCCAAAACTCTGAAATAGGTCTCATACTCATCTGGCACGTATGAATCTTTACCAAATAAAACTTTATCCTGACGTTTTTCAAAGAACTTTTTTGCTGCCCTCGGTTGGCGACCTAATTCGGCAATCACCGCTCCAATTTCAACGTACATATTCGGAAAAACGTCCATTAAACTATCCAATTTTGCCAGATTGTTTGGATACCAACCCATGTGTGCATTGATGAAAGTGGTTTTGGGATGTTTTCTGAAAACATTGTGCTGTTGCTCAATCAATTGCTCCCACGAAAAATCGCCTTTACTTGTTTCCCTTTTTCTTTCTTTGTGGGTTTTCAATTCTAACCATCGCTCATTAAAAGAATCAACAGGTTGCCAAAAAGGGGCAGGATCGGCGGTATGAATGATTACTGGAATACCTAATTCGCCACATTTTGCCCAAATCGGGTTAATTCGTGGGTCATCAACAGAAACTAATTTGTTATTATCTTTAACAGTAAGACCAAGGTTTTTGTAAATTTTTAAGCCCTTAGCTCCGTGGTTTTTTACGTCATCCTCTAATTTTGCCACGGCTTTTTCTGTCCAACCTACTTCATCCATTTTTGAGAAATCCACATTTGTGAAAATGGCAAAACGGTTCGGGAAATTCTTTTGTGTAAGGTTGATTTGGTCATAAAGTGTGGCATTACTTTTGGCTTCATTATCCCCCCAACCACGTCCACTCAGATTGACCAGAAGCCCCATATTTAGTTTATCCATCCCTTCAACCAATTTTGAAACCTTGTCCTGACTATCCATTTCCCATTGATGATTATGAACATCAATAAAGGGGAATTTAGCACGTTTGAGCGGGTGTTGAGGTGTTACCAAAGTAGATTTAGGCTCGTATTCTTCAAAGGTAACTTTTCCATCGTTGTCGCCAATCTTAACGTTCTGGGCATGAATTGATTGGCTGAGTAAAGAAGTAAAAAATATTGAATAAAGTAGTAATTTTTTCATGTAGGTAGTGTTGGTTTTTTATGAAGTATTTTGATTCGTAAAGATAGAGAGGAATTAAAGGGTTGATACAAATTTAAATATTTCTTGTTAAATTTAGGTGTATTTTCATAAACTATAAACAAATGGAAGCCGTAAATTTTGAGCATTTTGATTCAACTATTCTTCAAGAATTAGCCAGTATGAAAATGCCTTTTGGTAAGTATAAAGGGCGTATTTTATGTGATTTACCAGAGCCATATCTCGTTTGGTTTTATAATCAGGGTTTTCCAAAAGGGCGTTTAGGAATGCTTTTGGAAACTTTATACGAAATTAAATTAAATGGATTGGAGTATTTGTTAAAACCTCTAAAAATGGGTAGATAATTGTATGATTTGTAATCCTTCATTCAAATATAATAGTTTTATTCTTATGAATAAAAATCCTGTCTTCCAATACTAATTTCAAGGCTTTTGCCAGTACGATTTCTTCTACATCACGTCCTGCTTGAGCCATTTCTTGGGCATTTTTTGTGTGATTTACAAGGGTAATATCTTGGAAAATAATGGGTCTTTCGTCCAAATTATCCGTTACAATTAAGCTAAGTTATGAAAAAATGAAAATTAATAAGTCGTCCGTTTGTTTTTAATACTTACTATAAAATGGCTTGGTTATCTGATCAACCACGGGAATGGCATGAAGGAAGCTTTTAAATGATTTGCTTATTTATATTGAGATTACGAAATACAGAAAAGTGCGAATATGAAAATTGTTAGATATATTGGAGACTCAGCGAGTTAATCCCTATATTTACCACTTAAATTCCTTAACACAACCCAAAACCACCATGAAAAAAATCTTCCTACTTTTTATTCTTTTGAGTGTTTGTTTTTCTGTTTTCCCCCAAAACGATTATTATCTTCCTAAAAAAAAGCTCAATCCTGCTATTCCTACGCCTGAAGCATTTTTTGGCTATCCCATTGGCTCTCACCATACTCGTTGGGATAAAATTGTGGAATATATGAAGGAACTCGACCGTTTATCTGAAAGAGTGAGCGTACAACGCATTGGTGAAACCAACGAACATCGAGAACAAATCATTGTTTCGTTTTCTACTCCAGCTAACATCAATCGTTTGGAGGAAATTCGGCAAAATCATAAAACACTTACTGATCCTTCAAAACCAATGCCCGATGTTACTAAAATGCCTTTGGTAATTTGGTTGGGCTATAATGTGCATGGAAATGAGCCTTCTGGAGGAGAGGCCTCAATCTTGACAGCCTATTATCTCACCGCTACTGAAGACCCCGAAGCCTTGGCTTGGCTAAACGATGCCGTTATTTTGATGGAACCAGTTATCAATCCTGATGGTAGAGATAGGCATACGCATTGGGCAAATATGCACAAAGGAAATCCAATGGTAGCCGATCCAAACGATCGTGAACATAATGAGGTTTGGCCTGGTGGACGTACTAACCATTATTGGTTTGACCTCAACCGTGATTGGTATTTGGCGGTGAATGTAGAAAGTCGTAACCGTTTGGAATTTTATCATCAATGGCTACCGAATGTGGTAACAGATTTTCACGAAATGGGTACAAATGCTACCCATTTTTTTGAACCTACGAAAGAAAATGCTGAGAATCCCCTTGTTCCAAAATACGTGTATAAAAACCTAAATATTAGTTTTGCCAAGTATTTTGAACAAGCTATGAACGAAATAGGCTCGTTATATTATACCAAAGAATCGTTTGATAACTTATATCCTGGCTACGGCTCAAGTTATCCAGATATGCAAGGTGGTTTGGGGCTTTTGTTTGAACAAGCGAGTTCTCGTGGTCATGTTCAGGAAAGCCAAAATGGAGATTTGACATTTGGCTTTACTATCAGAAACCAGTTGGTTAATGCCCTTGCTACGCTTCGGGCATCGTTGGCTGAAAAAGAGAACTTATTGAAACATCAACGTAATTTTTATACTGAAACCATTGCTCAAGGCAAAAATTCGCTCACGAAAGGCTACCTTATTGGTGATGTTAATGACCAAAGTAGAAACCGAGCTTTTTGGGATATGCTGCTCCAACATAATATTGAATTCTATCAATTATCAGCCGATGTAACTGAAAATGGGATGATTTTCAAAAAAGGTAAAGCCGTTATAATCCCTTCAGCACAACCACAATTTTTGATGGTACGTTCTATTTTTGATCGTCCTACTACTTTTGCCGATAGTCTTTTTTACGATGCTTCCGCTTGGAATTTAGCACTGGCATATAACCTTCCACATACCGAACTTAAAAAAGATTTTCAGAAAGGTGAAAGAATTACTAAAAAAGACCTTTCTCCCAACCTTCCACCTGTTAACAAAAGTAATTACGCTTATCTAATTGAGTGGACAGACTTTTACGCACCTAAAGCCTTGAGTCAATTGCTTGATAATGGTGTAATTGTGAAAGCTGCGTTTAAAACATTTAGTATTGCTGGAAAAAATTATGGCTACGGTACCCTTTTGATTCCTGTACAAAGACAAAAACAAACGGCTGATGAATTACATCAATTAATCGAAAAAATTAGCCAAAATACGGGCGTAGTAGTAGAAAATGTGAGTACAGGATTTAACACAACAGGCGTTGATTTAGGTAGCAATGCTTTCCAGACCGTCAAAAAACCACAAGTTATGATTTTGACAGGCGGAGGCGTAACCGCTTCAGAAGTTGGCGAAATTTGGCATTTGCTTGACACCAAAGTAGGTATGCCGATTACTAAAATAGAGGTCTATAATTTTCCACGAGTAAATATTAATCGTTATAATACGATTGTTTTAGCAGGTGGAAATTATGCGGCTTTGGAAAAATCTTCTGTTGATAAACTTAAAGGTTGGATTGCTAACGGTGGTACGTTAATTACACAAAAAACAGCTTCAGAATGGGCAATAAAACAAGGAATTACGAAAGAAAAACTGCGTGAAGCCAAAGCCGATAGTAGTAGAGCAAAGCCACGAGTAAATTTTGAAGATGTACAAAATTTAGAAGGAGCCAAACAAACAGGTGGAGCAATTTTTGAAGCAGAATTGGACATTAGCAGTCCCATCGGTTTTGGTTATACGAGTAAAAAACTGCCCATTTACCGAAACAATAATACGGTTTTGGAACGTAGCATCGGGGCAGCTAATTCGGTGTTAATTTATACAGCCAACCCAAGAATTTGTGGTTATGTACACCAAGAATCGCTTAAACGTATTGCTAATTCATCTGCCATAAACATTGCTTATGAAGGAAATGGAAGAGTGATTTTATTTTCGGATAATCCTAACTTTAGAGGTACTTGGTATGGAACAAATAAGTTATTTTTAAACGCTCTTTTCTTTGGTGGGAATATAAATTTAGCTCCGGGATTTGGGGCGGAGGAATAGCATTTTCTTTAAAATCAGCACATAATTAGTCTGGATTGGGCTTCCCATAGAAATTGCCTTTTTGTACTCGTTCGAATTTACCGAACGAGTATTTTTTTTAGCCCTCTGGATATTCGCATAAATTGTTAATAAATGTGTGGTGAATCAATGAAATATACAACGGATTAAATCATACTTAGAACTTTGACTTTACTAATTGGATGTAACTTTTAATAGATGATATAGCATTATTTAATGAAACAATAAAACTAAAAGGAAGTAATTTTAGTTTAGGATTTATAGCTCTGCTTATATGTATTAGTGAAAAAATTAAATTTTGAGAAAAAGTAGAGATTGTTAAAAATTACAGAACTCATCAAAAATTAATCAATAATAAAAATTAAAATTATGGCAAACAATCGTGGAGTAATTTACATGGGAGCAGGAACTGTAGAGGTTCAAAGCATTGATTTCCCGAAACTGGTCATGCCGAATGGGAAAAAATGCGAACACGGCGTAATTGTGAAAATCATTTGTACAAATATTTGCGGAAGTGACCAGCACATGGTAAGAGGTCGAACAACAGCCCCAACTGGAATGGTTCTTGGTCATGAAATTACGGGTGAAGTTATTGAGGCAGGAAGAGATGTTGAATTTATTCATGTTGGTGATTTGGTTTCCGTCCCTTTTAATGTTGCTTGTGGACGTTGCAGAACTTGCAAAGAACAACAAACAGGCATTTGCTTGAATGTAAATCCTGGTCGTGCAGGCGGTGCGTATGGCTATGTGGACATGGGTGATTGGATTGGCGGGCAAGCCGAATATGTGATGGTTCCTTACGCTGATTTTAATTTATTAAAATTTCCTAATAAAGAAAGAGCGATGGAAAAAATTCTTGACCTTACTTGCCTTACCGATATTTTACCTACAGGTTATCACGGAGCCGTTACAGCAGGTGTGCGACCTGGCTCTACTGTTTATATTGCAGGTGCTGGTCCAGTGGGTCTTGCAGCGGCAGCATCAGCTCAGTTGCTCGGTGCAGCAGTAGTGATTGTTGGTGATATGAATGAAGAAAGATTAGCCCATGCCCGTTCATTTGGTTGCGAAACAATTGATTTGAATGAAAATGGTTCTTTGGCCGATAAAGTTGCTCAAATACTCGGCGTGCCTGAGGTGGATAGTGCAGTTGATTGCGTAGGATTTGAAGCAAAAGGTCATGGAGAAAATTCAGATACTGAAGCACCTGCATCAGTTCTGAATGCAGCAATGGAAATCACAAGGGCGGGTGGATCAATCGGAATTCCAGGACTTTATGTTACTGCTGATCCTGGAGCAAAAGATGACGCAGCAAAAAAAGGAGCATTATCCATTCGTTTTGGTCTTGGTTGGGCAAAAAGTCATTCGTTTCATACTGGGCAAACGCCAGTGATGAAATATAATCGACAATTGATGATGGCCATTCTTTATGACAAAATTCAAATTGCCAAAGCTGTAAATGTAGCTGTAATTACACTGGATGATGCACCCAAAGCTTACGCAGATTTTGATTCGGGAGTATCAAAAAAATTCGTCATCGACCCGCATGGAATTTTAAAAACTAAGTAACTAATTTAGAAGTAAATTAAAAAATAAAGATGCCCCAAAATTCATTTTGGGGCATCTTTAAACAAATTTGGTTATCTAATAATTTTTGTGGTAGGGACGAATAGCATTCGTCCACGGTGTCAATTTGAGAGAGACGAATGCTATTGGGCAACACTTGCTCGTCCCTACATCTCCATTCAATAAAAACTGTCAGATAACCACAAATTTTACTACTTCAAAATTCCTTCAATTTTCCCTAATTCCTCTTCCGAAAAGTTCTTATTCTTCAAACATTCCAAGGAATCCAACAACTGTGAAACTCTACTTGCTCCAATCAAAACGGACGTAACTCGTTGGTCTTTCAAGAGCCAAGCCAATGCCATCTGGGCTAAAGTCTGTCCACGTTCAATGGCAACAGCATTTAATTTTGCAATTTTCTGAATTAATTCAGGCGTAATTTGGTCGTGAAGCAAAGCTCCGTGAGCAAATGTTGCTCTTGAACCTGTTGGAATTTCTTTGAGATATTTATCGGTTAAAAGTCCTTGTGCTAAAGGTGAAAATGGAATACAACCCACGCCTTCATCTCCCAAAACATTCATTAAACCGCCTTCAACCCATCGCTCCAACATAGAATATTTGGGTTGATGAATCAAGCAAGGTGTCCCCAATCTTTTCAAAATTTCAATGGCTTTTTTTGTATCCTCAGCCGAATAGTTGGAAATACCCACATACAAGGCTTTTCCTTGACGCACCAAACTATCCAAAGCTCCCATTGTTTCTTCCAAGGGAGTATTTGGGTCGGGGCGATGCGAATAAAAAATATCCACATAATCCAATCCCATACGTTTTAAACTCTGATCACAACTTGCAATCAAGTATTTTCTCGAACCCCATTCGCCATAAGGTCCATCCCACATTAAATAACCTGCTTTTGAAGAAATAATGAGTTCATCACGGTAGGGAAGGAAATCTTTTTTGAAAAGCATACCAAAATTTTCCTCAGCCGAACCAGGAGGTGGTCCATAATTATTGGCTAAATCAAAATGGGTAATTCCTCGGTCGAAGGCAGTTCTAAGAATATCACGATAGTTTTCAAATACATCTATACCGCCAAAATTATGCCATAATCCCAAAGAAATGGCGGGTAATCTAAGTCCACTATTTCCACAACGGCGGTACTCCATTGCACTATCTCCTGTCGCATCA